>JANTHH010000074.1 GCA_024762485.1 Chromatiales bacterium | reverse complement strand
CGGCCGCGGGACTGGCTCATCGGGCTGGCCCTGCTTGCCGGCCTGATCGTCTGGGTGCAGTACCAGGTGGGCTGGCAGTCGCTGCTCGCGCCCTGGCTCAGCCTGAGCGGGCCCCGGCTGCTGGGGCTGCTCGCCCTCAGCCTGCTCAGCTATCTGGCGCGCGGCGTGCGGCTCTACGATTATTTTCCCGATGTGCTCGGCGGGCATCTGCTCACCACGCTCCGCCTGTCCATGCTGCACAACCTTGCCAACAACCTGTTGCCGATGCGTGCCGGAGAGGCGGTGTTTCCGCTGCTGATGAAGCGCTACTTCGGTCATGGCCTGGCCAGAAGCAGCTTCGCCCTGCTGTGGATACGGCTGCTCGACCTCCACGTCCTGATGCTGGTGGCGCTGCTCGCCGGCTGGCTGGCGCGGCCAAACGGATGGTGGCTGCTGGCGATGCTGGCCCTGTTGCTGGCACTGCCGCTCGGCTATCGGCTGCGCGGATCGCTGCAGCGCTGGTCCAGCGCACGCCAGGGCCGGTTGCCGGGACTGCTCGCCCAGCTGCTGGGCGCGCTGCCTGCCGACGGCGGGCGCTTCGCCCGTGCCTACGGCTGGACCCTGGTCACCTGGGCCTGCAAGTTTGCCGCCTTCACCGCGGTGTTCCTGCACTTCGCCGATGTCGCCTTGTGGCAGGCGATCACCGGTGTGATCGGTGCGGAGTTGTCCAGTGTGCTGCCGGTGCATGGTGTCGCCGGCAGTGGCAGTTACGAGTTGGCGCTGGTTGCCGCCATTGTCCCCACCGGGGTGGCAGCCGAACATGCACTGGCCGCGGCGGTGAACCTGCATCTCTTCCTGCTCGGGGTGACCCTGCTGCTGTGGCCGCTGGCACTGCTGCTGCCGGGCCGGCCGGGCGGGTCGTCACGGGCGGATTGACAGCGCGGCTATACTGCATCCCTTCCACGAACACAGCGAACCGGCATGTCCAGCAAACCCAAGCGCAGCAGATCGAAACGGAAAAAGAAGAAGACCGGCAGGCGCAAGGCTGCCGCGACACATCGAAACGGCTGGAAGTGGCTGTCCGCGCTGATCCTGTTGACGCTGCTGGTGGTCGGCGGCTATCTGCTCTATCTCTCGCACACGGTGCGGGTGCAGTTCGAGGGCAAGCGCTGGGCGGTGCCGGCACGCATCTATGCCCAGCCGCTGGAGCTGTACGAGGGCAAGGCCATCGGTCTCGAGCAACTGCGTGCTGCCATGGCAGACCTGGGCTACCGGAAGGTCGGCAAACCCTACCAGGCGGCCCAGTGGTCGGAGCGGGGCGGGCGGCTGCGCATCTACACCCGTGCCTTCGTCTTCTGGGACGGCGAGGAGCCGGCACGCCGGATCGACCTGCGGATACGGGGAGGCGTCATCGAGCAACTGCGCGATGACCGCAGCCGACAGCCGCTTGATCTGGTCCGCCTGGAACCGCCCCTGGTGGGCAGTATCTACCCGGCGCATCACGAGGACCGGGTGCTGGTGCGCCGCGACCAGCTGCCCGAGGCCCTGGTGCAGGGGCTGCTGGCGGTGGAGGACCGCCACTTCTACCAGCACCACGGGGTCGATCCCAAGGCGATCGCCCGCGCGCTGTGGGCCAATCTGCGTGCCGGGCGTACCGTGCAGGGAGGCAGCACCCTGACCCAGCAATTGGCGAAGAACTTCTTCCTCACTCCCGAGCGCAGCCTGTGGCGCAAACTCAACGAGGCGCTGATCTCGCTGATCCTCGAGGCACGCTACAGCAAGGACGAGATCCTCGAGGCCTACGCCAACGAGATTTACCTCGGGCAGGACGGGCCGCGGGCCATCCACGGCTTCGGTCTCGCCGCGCATTTCTATTTCAATCGTCCCCTGTCCGAGCTCAGTCTGGCGGAGAACGCGCTGCTGGTGGGGCTGGTGAAGGGGGCGTCCTACTACGATCCCCGCCGTCATCCCGAGCGTGCAAAGCAGCGGCGTGACCTGGTGATCGGGCAGATGCTGGCGCAGGGGGCGATCACCCCGGCACAGGCACAAAAAGCGACAGCCGCGCCGCTGGGCGTGACCCAACGGGGCAAGCACAACAATGCCAGCTTCCCGGCCTTCATCGACCTGGTGCGGCGTCAGCTGAAGCGGGACTATCGCGAGGAAGACCTCACCTCCGAGGGCCTGCGCATCTTCACCACGCTCGACCCCTGGGCACAGCGCAAGGCCGAGCGGATCCTCGCCAGCCAGCTCGAGCGGCTGGAGAAGTCGCGCAAACTGAAGCCCGGGACACTCAACGGGGCACTGGTGATGAGCCGGCCCCAGTCCGGCGAGGTCACGGCCGTTGTGGGTGGCCGCGCCGCCGCCTTCGCCGGCTTCAACCGGGCCCTGGATGCGGTGCGTCCCATCGGCTCGCTGGTCAAGCCGGCGGTCTATCTCACCGCCCTTGGCCAGCCGTCACGTTACACCCTGGTGACGCCGCTGCGGGACGAGCCGATCACCCTCACCGGTGAGGACGGCCAGGTCTGGAAGCCGGAGAACTACGACCGGACCACACACGGCGAGGTGCCGCTGCACACCGCGCTGGCCCAGTCATACAACCTGGCAACAGTGCACCTCGGCATGGACCTCGGCCTTGACGCCGTGATCGACACCCTGCAGCGGCTGGGCGTGGATCGGCCGATGAAGCCCTATCCCTCGCTGCTGCTCGGGGCCCTGTCGCTGTCACCGCTGGAGGTGACACAGGTCTTCCAGACCTATGCCGGCGGCGGCTTCCACACCCCGTTGCGGGCCATCAGCGCGGTGCTGGATGCGGAGAACCGGCCGTTGCAGCGCTATGCCCTGGAGATCGAGCGTGCGGCGGACCCGGCCGCGGTGTTCCTGCTTAACCGCAACCTGGTGGAAGTGGTGCGCGAGGGCACCGGACGCGGGCTGGCACGCTACCTGCCATCCGGCGTCGAGGTTGCGGGCAAGACCGGCACCACCAACGACCTGCGTGACAGCTGGTTCGCCGGTTTCGGCGAGGACCGCCTGGCGGTGGTGTGGGTCGGGCGTGACGACAACCAGCCGGCGGGGCTGACCGGCAGCGCCGGTGCGCTGCCTGTGTGGGGCAGGCTGATGCGCGAACTGGGGGTTGCCAGTTTCTCCTCCAACCCGCCCGACGAGGTGGAGTATGTCCTCATCGACCCCGAGACGGGGCTGCGGGCCGACGAAGGGTGCCCGGGGGCGCAGGCCTTTCCGTTCATCCGCGGCAGCGAACCGGCGGACCGCGCGCCCTGCAGCCGGGGGGTTACGGGCTTCCTGCAGCGGCTGTTCGACTGAGGATCCGGACCGAAAGCATGATCGAAACAGCAGTCTGATCCCGCGCAACGGGGTAGACTGCATGCATCCGTTGCCACCGACCGCCGATTTCCAGCCATGACCCGATTTGCACTGTTCCTGCCCCTTCTGACCGCCCTCCTGCTTTCGGCCTGCGGCAGCCCCGGTGGCTATCGCGGCGGTGCCCCGGCGCCGGTGGAGCAGCCGGCTGGCCAGCCACCCGGTGGTGCAGAGACCCGGCCCTATCAGCCGCCCGCGCTACCCGAGACCACCCGTGGCGAACCCAACCGGGCGGTGCAGTCGCTGATGCGCCGGGCACGGGACCTGGTCGCTGCGGGTGATCTCTCCGGGGCGGCAGCGAATCTCGAGCGTGCCCTGCGCATCGCGCCCTACGATGCCCGGCTGTGGAACCAGCTCGCCCATGTGCGCGAGTCCCAGCATCAATATGGCCTGGCCGCGGATCTGGCAGAGAAATCGAACACCCTGGCGAGTACGGATGCGTCGCTGAAACGCGACAACTGGCTGCTGATTGCCCGGGTACGCCGGGCTGTTGGCGACGACGCCGGGGCGAGGGCGGCCGAAAGCCAGGCTGAGCGCCTGCGCTGAGGCAGGATAAAACCGGCCTGGCAACCGGTTTTATCCCCTGCAGGCGGGCCGTAGAATGCCCGCTCATCCTGTTCCAGGCTCACCAGTTCCGAATCAACCCGCGGGTGCCAAGATGGCCGATATTCAACTCTCTTCCCAACTGTTCCAGGACATCCAGCAGGCGGTGGCCCGCCAGCATCCCGACGCCGATGCCGGCGTGGTGATGCAGTACCTCGCTGCCGTCATGGGTTACATGCTGGGCAATCAGCAGCAAATGGATGACGCGGCGAAGCAGGCATTCCTCGACGAGCTGTGCGGCTTCGCCCGGCACGTGGTCGACGACATGGCCCGCAGCCAGCAACAGCAGCAGGCCGCAGCGGCCAACGCTTTCGGTATCTGGGAGCCATCCCGCTGAAGCACCGCCGCGGCGGCAAAAAGTCCCGCAGATCCGGCGGCTTGGGATAGAATCACAAGAATCCCAAACCGCGAGCCGTCGTGTGACCAATCCCTATGCCGCCAATCAGCTGATCGCCCAGGCCCGAATCCTGGCCGCCGAATACCGGCGTACCATGGGCCGGCCACTGCCCGGCATCAGCAACGAGATCGCCGAGCACGACGCGGTGCGCCTGCTGCAGCTCGACCCCAAGGCCAGCCAGGAGGGCGGCTGGGACGCGGTGGATCCCAAGACCGGCGAACGCATCCAGATCAAGAGCCGCACCATCTTCGATGAGAGCAAGGGCGGCGAGCGCCTCGGCCAGTTGAAGCTTAATCAGGACTGGGACGCAGTGGTGCTGGTGCTGATGGACGAGAACTACGAGCCCTACGAGATCTACCAGGCCACACGCGACGAGATCGAGGCCTTCATCGACAAGACCAGTTCCAGCCGCGCCAAGCGCGGTGCCATGTCGGTTGCCCGTTTCAAGATCATCGGCCGCCTGCGCTGGGACCGCGACAACGGTCTCGATCCCGAGGTCTGGGACAACCAGGCCTGACCCATGCTGACCACCGAAGATGTACTGGGCCCGGACGGCCTGCTGGCCCGTGAACTCGAGGGCTTCGCGCCCCGGCCGCAGCAGCAGGCGATGGCAGACAAGGTCATGCAGGCCCTGGAGTCCGGCGGCAGCCTGATCGCCGAGGCCGGCACCGGCACCGGCAAGACCTTTGCCTACCTGGTCCCGGCCCTGCTGTCGGGGCGCAAGGTCATCATCTCCACCGGCACCCGTAACCTGCAGGACCAGCTGTATCTGCGCGACCTGCCGCGGGTGCGCGACGCCATGGCCGCACCCAACCCCATCGCCCTGCTCAAGGGGCGCGCCAACTATCTGTGCATCCACCGCATGGAGAGCGCAATGCTCGATGCCCGCGGTCACCACCGCGAGACCCTTGATCACCTGACCCGGGTGCGCGAGTGGGCCGGGCGGACCGAGCGTGGCGACATCGCCGAGCTGGTACAGATACCAGAGGACTCGGCAGTGTGGCCGCTGGTCACCTCCAACACCGACAACTGCCTGGGCCAGGAATGCCCGTCGCTCAGCAAGTGTCATCTGGTGGAGGCGCGCAAGCGGGCGCAGGAAGCGGACATCGTGGTGGTCAACCACCACCTGCTGTGCGCCGACTTCGCCCTCCGCGACGACGGCTTCGGCGAACTGCTGCCGGAGGCCGACGCCTACATCATCGACGAGGCGCATCAGCTGCCCGAGGTGGCGAGCAATTTTTTCGGCCTCACCGTCAGCACCCGCCAGCTGCTCGACCTGGCCCGCGACACCCGCGACGAATACCTGCGCGAGGCCGGCGATCTGCCGAAGATCCTCGATCAGCTGGAACGCCTCAACAAGACCACCCGCGACCTGCGCCTGGCCTTCGGCACCGAGCTGCGGCGCGGTCCCTGGCAGGAGATCAGCAGCGACGACAAGATCACCGGGGCGCTGGCACAGACCCGCCAGGCACTGGACGAGCTGGCCGCCATGCTGGAGGTGATCAAGGGGCGGGGCAAGGGCATCGACAGCTGCCAGCAGCGCGCCGAGGCCCTGGCCAAGGATCTGACCAGCCTGTGCGAGCCGGCGGACGAGACCGCGGACATCCGCTGGTACGAGACCCATCGTTCCAGCCTGCGGCTCAACAGCACGCCGCTGGACATCGCCCATGTGTTCCGCGCTCAGATGGCCCGCCGCACCGCCGCCTGGGTGTTCACCTCGGCCACCCTGGCCGTGGGCGAGAGCTTCGATCACTTCAAGGCGCAACTGGGCCTGAGCGAGGCGGAGACCGGGCAATGGGGCAGCCCCTTCGACTACCCGAACCAGGCGCTGTGGTTCGTGCCCAAGGGGCTGCCGCAGCCGAACGATCGTGGCTACACCCAGGCGGTCATGGAGCTGATGCTGCCGGTGCTCGAGGCCAGCCAGGGTCGCGCCTTCCTGCTCTTTACCAGCTACCGGGCGCTCAACGAGGCCGCCGACTGGCTGGAGAAACGCACCGACCATACCCTGCTGGTGCAGGGCGATGCCCCCAAGGCCGAGCTGCTGGAACGCTTCGTGCGCCACGGCAATGCCGTACTGCTGGGCACCGCCAGCTTCTGGGAGGGGGTGGATGTGCGCGGCAGCGCATTGTCGCTGGTGATGATCGACAAGCTGCCCTTCGCCTCACCGGGTGACCCGGTGTTGCAGGCGCGGCTCGACGCCATGAAACGGCGCGGCGGCAATCCCTTCATGCAGTTCCAGGTGCCACAGGCGGCCATCGCCCTGAAGCAGGGTGCCGGGCGGTTGATCCGCGATGTCAGCGACCGCGGTGTGCTGGTGATCTGCGATCCACGGCTGCTGAAGAAGTCGTATGGCCAGGTCTTCCTCGATGCCCTGCCGGATTTTGCACGCACCCGCGACGTGGGCGATGTGCTTGCCTTCTTTGACCATGATGGGGCGGCCGCCGACCGTGGCGGGGCCCAGGCGGGTCAGTCCGGGTAGTTCTTGGGCAACAGAAGGGTGATGTGCACCCCCTCTCCGGGTGTGCTCTCCGCCTTGATGTTGCCGCGCAGTTTCTGGGTCACCAGATTGAACACGATGTGCATGCCCAGCCCGGTGCCGCCCTCGCTGCGCTTGGTGGTGAAGAAGGGGTCATAGAGTTTCTCCAGTACCTCTTCACTCATGCCCGTGCCGTTGTCGCGGTAGTGCACCGCGATCTGGCCGCCGAGGTCCTCGATATCGATGCTGATGCGTGGCTGCGCGACCCCGGCGAGGCCGTGCAGCACGGAGTTCTTCACCAGGTTGATGATGACCTGGGCATAGGCCCCGGGCAGGGTCTCCAGCTGCAGTGTGTCAGGCCCGTTGATGTCGATCTGCGGATTCAGCGCCTTGTATTCCGAGTGCAGGGTGTGGAGCACCTGCCCGGTATAGGACTTGAGCGGGATGGTCTCCTTCACCAGGTGAGACTGGTCCACCGCCACCTGCTTGAAATTGCGGATCAGGTCGGCGGCGCGCCGCACATTGGCCAGCAACAGATTGCTGATGGTCTCGGTGTTGTTGAGGAAGCGCTCGAACTGCTGTTGCGAGACGGTCTCCTTCTCGTAGGCCGCACGCACCTGACGGGTCTCCTCCTCCAGTTGCGAGGCGAGGGTGAGACTGATGCCCAGCGGGGTGTTCACCTCGTGGGCGACGCCCGAGACCATACGGCCGAGCGATACCATCTTGTCCTCCTGAAACAAGGCCTCTTCCGCCTGTTTCAGGGTGGTGATGTCGGACCAGGTGAGCATGCGTGCCCCGGAGCGCATGAGGTTGTGGCGCAGCATCAGCCAGCGTCCGTCCTGCAGTTTCAGGTGCCGGGGTTCGCCGCTCACCGCGTCGGCATCAGTCAGCTCGAGCAGGTCGCGCACCGAGGCGGAATCGGCCAACTGACCCTTCAGCCAGTCGACGAAACCGGTGATCGGCTGGCCGGGTTGCAGCAGGGATTCGGACCCCGGAAACAGGGTGTGCAGCTGACGATTGGCCAGGGTGATGCACTGCTGCCCGTCCACCAGCATGAAGCCGTCGCTCATCTCGTCCACCGCATCCCTCATCCGCTCGCGGTTGAGCTCGGCCTCGTAGTTCACCGACATCAGCTTGTGTTGGAACAGCACGAATGCCAGTGCCGAGAGGATCAGCAGCAGGGTCACGGCGGCGACCGGTGTGGCGAGCTGCCCGGCGGGGATGCCCGCGGGCAGCTGCACGCTGCAGCCGGGCAGGAAGAACATCGCCGCCATGCCGGTGTAGTGCATCCCCGCCACAGCCGCACCCCAAAGCAGAGCGGTGAGGATGTTGGCGGCATGTTGTGGGAGATGGCTGTCGAGCCAGGGCGAGAAACGGATATAGAGGGTGAACGAGCCCAGCAGCCAGGCGACGACCAGCGAGAGTATGAACATGCCGGTGTGATAGTACGGGGTGGCATCCTGGATCATGGCGGCCATGCCCAGGTAGTGCATCAGTCCGATGCCCAGGCCGATGATCAGTCCCTGACCGAGCAGTCGCCCCAGCGTCAGTTCGTGACTGGACATGGCACGCACCGCCACCAGCGAGGCGAGGATAGCGGGCAGCAGTGAAACGGCAGTGATCAACGGGTCGTAGGAGACGGGGATGCCGATCGAATAGGCCAGCATGGCGAGGAAGTGCATCGCCCAGATACCAAGGCCCATGGCAATGCTGCCAATGGCCAGCAGGCCGGTGCTGTGCCGTTGCAGACGGGCGCGCTCGCGGACCAGGTACGACAGGTTCAGACCGGTGTAACCGGCCACGGCGGCAATGAAGTAGGACAGTGCCACCAAGCCGTAATCGTAGCTCACCGGCAGCGCCATGCCTGCCGGCGGGAAGTGTTCGGCAAAGTTGAGATGCAGCAGCAGCAGGTTGATGAAGGCCGTCATGCGGGGGTTGTCTCAGTCCTGGCTGTCGGGGTATTGCTCGATAATGGCGAGGGCCTCGGGGACGATTTCCAGGAAGTGATCGACCAGCCGGGGGTCGAAGTGACTGCCCCGGCCCTCGCGCAGCGCGTCGAGGGTCTGCTCCAGGGCCCAGGGCGCCTTGTAGCAGCGGCGGTGCATCAGGGCATCGAACACATCGACCACGGCGACGATGCGCGCGTAGAGGTGGATCGACTCGCCCTGCAGCCCCTGCGGGTAGCCTGTCCCGTCGTAGCGCTCGTGGTGCTGGTGGGCGATGGTAGCGGCACTGATCATCAGCGGCCGGTTGCTGTTGCACAGGATCTGGTAACCGGCCTCGGCGTGATATTTCATCTCCTCGAACTCTTCCGCGCTGAGTTTGCCGGGCTTGAGCAGGATGCGGTCGGGGATGGCGATCTTGCCGATGTCGTGCATCGGTGAGGCATTTCGCAGCTCGTCACACTCGTCCTCGCTGAGGCCGATCTTGCGTCCCAGCAGGTGGCAGATGGCCGCCAGCCGGCGGACGTGGTTGCCGGTCTCGCGCGAGCGGGTCTCCAGCACGTCGCCGAGCCGCAGGATGATCTCGTTCTGGGTGTCGGCGATCTCCTTTTCCAGACTGATGTTCTCGAACGCGGTGGTGACGTTCACGGAGAAAATGTCGAGCAGCTGGCGGCTGAGCTCGTCGAGGCGATCGCACCCCTCCACGTAGACCAGGGTGACGCGACCGCTCCTGGTCTCGAAATAACCGACGAAACGGTCGTCGAGAAACAGGCTGCGGCGCTGGCGGCAGGCCTGCTGCAGGTAGCCACTGACCTCGTCCATACGCTGCGCATTGGCCAGGTGAAGGTCGCCGGTGGTGGTGATGATCTGCCAGTGGGTCTGGTCTTCACCCACCGCGCTGGCGCCCTGCGCCTGGACGATCATGCTGCTGCTGTCGATGAACAGCACCGACGTGATCTGCTCCAGCAGGCCGCGGGCGAAGTCGGTGATGGAGCGGGTCTCGAACAGCCGGCTGGAGGCATGGATGACGCGCTCCAGGCCGGCCCGGTTGCGCAGCAGGTACTTGCGCGATGTCTCGATGCGCATCAGGTCGCGGTAGGCACGGATGGCGCTGTAGACGGTGGTGAACAGGCGCCGGCGGTCGAGCTCGGTCTTTTCCTTGTAGTCGTTGATGTCGTAGGTGACAAAGACCTGTTCCTCCGGCGCCTCGCCCGGCTGGCCGGTGCGCAGGACGATGCGGATCAGCGTGTTGTCGAGGTCCTCACGGATGAAGCGTGCCACCTCGAGACCGGCGTGGGTGTCCTCCATCACCACGTCGAGCAGTACCAGGGCGATGTCGGGATGTGTGGCGAGTACCTGTTTCGCCTCTGCGCCGGAGTGGGCGTGTAGAAATTCGAGTTCCCGCCCTTCTATCCTGACGCCCCCCAGGGCCATTTCGGTGACGGTATGGATATCCGGCTCGTCGTCGACGATGAGCACGCGCCAGTACGCAGTCGATGGCTGCGCGGTGGGGCCGTCCGTGGTGGCAGGGGCCTGTGTGTCCAGGCTCGTGCGCTTTGAAAACATCAGGCGTCCTCTTTTCTGCTGTCTGTGTCCCGTGGCGACTTAGGGGGATCTCGAAAAATTGCCATCCAGGCAATTTTTCTCTACGCAAACCGAAAACGCGGTTTCCGGTTTGCTTCATTTTCGATCGCTTACGCGATCGAAAATGGTGGGACTTCCCTGTCCCGCATGGGCGCCTCGAATTTTTCGAGGCGCCCTTAGATCATAGCCAATCAGCCGATCTCCGGGCATTGGTGAAATCCCAGGCATCGACCGCCAGGCAGGTGCCCGGCGCTGAAGTGACCGTTGGAAGTGGGCTATGCTCTGCCGGCTTCATCTCGCATATATGGACTGAGAACCCCGATGCAATACCTGATCGTCTTCGTTGCCGTTGTCGCCCTGGCCTCCGTGCTGCTGTCGCCCCGTTCGGTCACCCCTGCCGGTTTCTTCTATGCCCGCTCGGAGACCGGCCGGGCGCCGGGGTTGCTGAGCCTGGTGCTCTCCCAGGTGACCACCTGGATCTTTGCCCGCTCGTTGCTGAACGCGGCGATCCTCGGCTACTACTACGGCATCTGGGGGACCCTGGCCTACACCTTTTATTACTTGTCGTTTCTGACCGGCGGGCAGATCATCGACAACCTGCGCTTCAAACAGGGCTTTGGCAGCGTGCAGTCGTTCCTTAACAACCGTTTCGGTGGCTGGGGCCCGGCCTGTTACAACCTGGTGATCAGCCTGCGCCTGCTCAGCGAGGTGTTCGCCAACCTGCTGGTGTTCGGCATCCTCTTCGGCGTGGCAGGCACCGGCTCCTACACCCTGATGGTGATCCTGTTCGCCGGTGTCACCCTGTTGTACTCGCTGTTCGGCGGCCTGCGCGCCTCCCTGCGCACCGACGTGTTCCAGATGTCGGTGTTCCTGGTGTTGCTGGTGCTGCTGTTGGTGATGGTGTTCGGCAATGACCAGTTCAGCCTCGCCAGTCTGGGCTTCAGGCCCTTTGTCTGGAACGATCCCGGCCCGGTGCTGATGCTGGTGGCGCTGCTGCAGATCTGGAGCTACCCGATGCACGACCCGGTGATGATGGATCGTGGTTTCATCGCCGACCGCGACACCACCCGCCGCAGCTTTCTGCATGCCGCCTGGCTGAGCATGCTGTGCATCCTCGCCTTCGGCAGCCTGGGGGTCTGGGCCGGCGCCCTCTCGGCCCCGGGGGAGACCATGGACGAGGTGCTGCGCAGCCTGCTCGGCGAGCTGCCGATGCTGCTGTTCAGCGGTGCCCTGGTGATCTCTGCCATGTCGACCCTCGACAGCACCCTGGCGAGTGCCGCCAAGCTGGTGGCGGTGGACATGGGGCTGATGCACCCGACCGTGCGTTACGGGCGGATGGCGATGGCGCTGTTCATGCTGGTCGGGCTGGTGCTGGTGTTCTGGGGCGACCAGGACCTGTTCAGCGCGGTGGCCGTCAGCGGCACCGCCGCGCTCTATCTGGCGCC
>JANTHH010000073.1 GCA_024762485.1 Chromatiales bacterium | reverse complement strand
GCAGCTGGATACTTGCCTTCGTCAAAAAGCACCCTCCCCTTGTCCAGGTATTCCGCATCCGTCAGATCACCCCCAAGGCCGCAACCGAAAAGTGCAACGAAAAGAAAAATTAATACGACTGGCTTCAAGCCTTTGACATCCATGAGTTACCCGTTTGCTCCAAATAATTTTTTAAGTCAGGCCTTCCTGCCAGTAACGACAAATATGCCTGTTGAAAAGAAGTACCGGCCCTCGTTGTATTCATTCTCGAGGCGAACGATCGCTTCATCCAGCTCCGACTTCATGCCAACCAACTCGGCCTTGTAACCCAGGCCCATCCCAAGCAGCAGGGTGAACGGTATATCGTTTGGCGTAAGATGAACCACCTTGACTGAAACATCCTGAAAACCGGCTTCGCGTAGCATTACCGGCAGCTTCCTGCCTATTCGCCTGTCGCCGCCGATCTCGGCCTGCCTTTGCTCCGCTTTTTTCAGCAGGCCGCAGATAAACCCATCTTCCGGATACTGAATAAGCAGTCCATCGTCTGAATCAACCGCGCAGAATACCCCGCCAGACGCGCTCACCCGCTGGGCCTCCGCGATGATCGCTCCCGGTTCAGCGACGTGCTGCAGCAGGAACCTGGCGTAAATGAAATCACTCCAGCCGGAGGGAACCGGGACGGCGGCCCCGTCACAGCGTACCGCATGTATACGCCGCCTCTTCTCGTCCGACAGGCCCCTGTTCAGCTCGCCCAGCAACTCTTCAGAGTAATCGACGGCCAGCACCTCGCTCCCGGGTGCTGCATCGGCGAGTATCGATGTAACGAAACCGGGGCCACATCCCAGTTCCAGAACCTTGCCGGCACCCGCCAGTCCTGAGCTTTTCAGTAGCGATGACTCCAGGTTCGCTGCCACACCGGCCTGGTCTTTCAATCGCAGCAACTCACCGGTACCATCCTCGAATGAGGAGAATTCATAAGAACTCGATTCCATTTATCACGCTCACAGGCAGCTTGCCGTAATTAAAATCCCGCATTACTCAGTTCAAACTTAGCAACGTGGACGCAACGAATGCAAGCATTTGACTATTCAGAGGCTTTTTCACGGAATCTCGGCATCCTCGATGAGGATCAGCAACAGACACTCAGGGAATCGACGGTCTGCATTGCGGGCATGGGTGGGGTAGGCGGAGATTACCTAGTGACGCTCGCGCGCAGTGGTGTCGGCCGATTCCGGGTCGCGGATTTCGATGCCTTCGAACTCGCCAACTTCAACCGGCAGTACGGGGCAACGATGGAGACCATCGGCAGACCCAAGGTGGAGGTGATGGCGGAGATTGCACGGCAGATCAATCCCGAGATCGAACTGGAGAGTTACCCCGACGGCCTGACCGAGGGAAATCTTGATGAATTTCTCAGGGATGCCGACCTCGTCATCGATGGTATTGACCTGTTTGCACCCGACTGGCACCGGCGACTAATCAGCGCAGCCCAAGCGAGGAACATCCCCGCCATTGCTGCGGTGCCCGTCGGCTTCGGCGCAGGGATGGTGGGGTTCAATGCCGCCGGCATGAGCTTCGACGAATACTTTGCGTGGAACCCCGACGCCGCCGATGAGCGCAAGGTACTGCAACTCGCACTGGGGTTTGCGCCCGCCGGTTACCACCTTGGATACATCCAGCCGGAGTCGGTCGACCTGAAGAACCACCGCGGACCCAGTTCAATTGTGGGATGCAAGGCCTGCGCAGCCATCATCGGGGCCCAGGCGATCCAGGCCATACTCCACCCTTCCGAACTCAAGGCAGCACCCTGGTATACCCACTTCGACCTGAAACTGATGAAGTTCAAGCACAGCCGCCTGCGCTGGGGAAACAAGGGACCACTGCAGCGGCTGAAGGCGCAGATCGCGTCACACAGACTCCTCTGACCTGACCATGCTCCCCTGCACAGCCACCGTCACCTGACGTCTACCATCAGGCATAAAAAAACCGGCGGGAAATCCCGCCGGTCTTTTTTACCGCATTGTCCTGCTAGTGATCAGCCATTGTTGGCGCGGCGACGACGCATCGCACCGAGACCGATCAGACCCAGACCAAACAGCGAGATCGCAGCAGGCTCAGGGATGAAGTTGCCGGTCACCGGATCCTGACTGGTGAGGTGCCAGTCACCCGTGAACAGGGTGCAGGTCGGTCCGGAACCAGAGGCACAGGGGATACCTGTGGCATCGTCAAAACCGTCACCATCCGCATCGGAAATGGTGCGGAAATCATTCTGCGCCAAGGCATCATGCCCGAACCCTGCACCATTCGTGTCGAAATTATCGTTGGCAGAACCGGTACCATTCGCGGTCGTTGCCGTATCCATATAGAAGGTGCCGGCACCGTCGACGAAGGGAGGCAGGAGATCCGAGGTGGAACACAGGGTTGCCGCCGGATTCAGGGTATTACACCCGCTTGCAAGATCCACAGACAGGTACAGCGTGGCGGTGCTGCCAACGCCATTGATGGCATCGTAGATGTTGCTCGGACCAAAATCACCCACACCTTCCGCATAGAAGTTAATCGGCGCATCCGTGATGTAGATATCCATCGAACCGCCAGCGAATTCGAAGCTGGTGACCCCGGCAGAAGTGGTCTGGGTGATCAGATCCAGGCCGTAGAACACGCCATACAGATACTCGCCATTGTCACCGATGTTATAGGTGGGCAGGCCGAATGTCGGGCTCAACGCATCGTTGTCCAGGATCTGGGTGATCGCGATGGTGCCACGGAGATCTTCAGTACCGTTGCCGAGTGCGGCAGGATCAGCCAGTGTGAAATTACCGTCTTGATCGACCAGATCACCAACAAACTGCTCCCAGTTGGAATACTTGATCAGATAGCTGTCCGGCACTTCAACAGCAGAAGCGACACTCGAGGCAAGTATCGTTGCCGCGGCCAACGCGGTAGCTGCAGTACCGAACTTTCCGCCTTTCGTGATATTCATGATTGTTCTCCGTAACGTCCACTTTGAAATGAAAAATTCTTACGTGGATTCTATTAGCAGATATGATGCCAAAACAGATTTATACTTTAATATCAATGACTTGGTATTTTTCACGAGTACCTTCCAGCACGGCCTGTAAAAAATCCTGACGACCCTCCCGGGCCAGTGGGGTGACAAACCCAGGGCGACCCCGTGGCCACCGCTTCCGTCCCGTTCCGCGGTCCATCCGTGGGATGACCTCAATCCGGCGTCACCGCCTTGATCGACAACGCATGCAGCTCGTTGCTGGCGATCCGGTCCTTGACCGCGTCCATGACCATCCGGTGCCGCTGGATCAGTGACTTGCCCTCGAACCGGTCGCTGACCACTTTCACCTCGAGGTGGCAGCCGTCACCGCCCATCTCCACCGTTGCGCCGGGCATTGCGGCCTCGATCAGCGCCTTTACCTGTTCTGCGTCCACGTGAGCCGCCTCCTTATTTTATCCAATGAATCGATGCCGCTGGGGACTCACGCCCGCCGAGTCGGCCTGTTAACGAAATTTTACAATTCCCGGGTGGCCAGGAACTGGATCTCCGGCCAGCGTTCCATGGTCAGGTTGAGATTCACCCGGGTCGGCGCCAGGTAGACCAGCTGGCCATCGCCATCCTCGGCCAGATGCTCGTAGGCCTTCTCGCGGAATCGCTTGAGCGCCTTTTCGTCATCACTCACCACCCAGCGCGCGGTCTGCACGTTGATCGGCTCGACGATGGCATCCACGCCGTATTCGCCCTTCAGCCGGTGCGCGGCGACATCGAACTGCAGCACGCCCACGGCACCGAGGATCATGTCGTTGTTGCGCAGCGGCCGGAACACCTGGGTGGCACCCTCCTCGCACAACTGCAACACGCCCTTCTGCAGCTGCTTCATCTTCAGCGGGTCCTTCAGCACCACGCGGCGGAACAGCTCGGGGGCGAAATAGGGCACGCCCTCGTACTTGAGTTCCTCGCCCTCGGTGAAGGTATCGCCGATCTGGATGGTGCCGTGGTTGTGCAGGCCGAGAATGTCGCCGGGGAAGGCCTCCTCCACCTGGCGGCGCTCGTCGGCCTGGAAGGTGATGGCGTTGTTGACCTGCACCGTCTTGCCGGTGCGCACCTGCTTCATCTTCATGCCCTTGCGGTAGCTGCCGGAGCAGACCCGCAGGAAGGCGACACGGTCGCGGTGCGCCGGGTCCATGTTCGCCTGGATCTTGAACACGAAGCCGGAGAACTTTTTCTCGTCCGGGTCGACCACCCGCTGCTCGGTCTTGCGCGGCCTGGGTGCCGGGGCATATTCCACGAAGGCGTCGAGCAGTTCCTCGACACCGAAGTTGTTGATGGCGGAACCGAAGAACACGGGGGTCTGCCTGCCGGCCCGATAGGCATCCAGATCGAGTTCGTGGCTGGCGCCGCGCACCAGCTCGATCTCCTCGCGCAGCTCGTCGGCCATGTCGCCCAGCACCTCTTCGAGACGGGGGTTGTCCAGCCCCTGGATGACCTCGCCCTCCCGCACCTTGCCACCGTGGGTGGCGCTGAACAGGTGGACCGTCTCGTTGCGCAGGTCGAACACGCCCTTCAGGCGCTTGCCCATGCCGATGGGCCAGGTGACCGGCGCGCACTGGATCTTCAGCACCTCCTCCACCTCGTCGAGGATCTCGATGGGGTCGCGGCCCTCGCGGTCGAGCTTGTTGACGAAGGTGAGGATCGGCGTGTCGCGCAGGCGGCAGACCTCCATCAGCTTGATGGTGCGTGCCTCCACGCCCTTGGCCACGTCGATCACCATCAACGCCGAGTCCACCGCGGTCAGGGTGCGATAGGTGTCCTCGGAGAAGTCCTCGTGACCGGGGGTGTCGAGCAGGTTGACGATGCGGTCCTTGTAGGGGAACTGCATCACCGAGGAGGTCACCGAGATGCCACGCTGCTTCTCCAGCTCCATCCAGTCGGAGGTGGCATGACGCGCCGCCTTGCGGCCCTTGACGGTACCGGCGAGCTGGATCGCGCCACCGAAAAGCAGCAGCTTCTCGGTCAGGGTGGTCTTGCCGGCATCCGGGTGCGAGATGATCGCAAAGGTGCGGCGCCGGTTTATTTCGGTCTGGAGGTCGGCCATGGGATCCACAACAAGGGAAAGCCGGCCATTTTACCTGATTTACAAGGCCTTGGCGTAGACCAGTGCATCCTCTCGGCCGCGGGCCGCGGGATAATAACCACGGCGGTTGCCGATCTCGTTGAAGCCTTCGGACTCGTACAGGTACCGGGCGGGGAGATTGCTGGCACGCACCTCCAGGAAGGCGGTGTCGGCATGACGCTCACGGGCCAGGGTCAGCAGTCGTCCGAGCATGCGCCGCCCCAGCCCCTGTCCCTGCCGCTCGGGGTGCATGCACAGATTGAGGATGTGGGCCTCGCCCACCGCCACCGACATGATCCCGTAGCCGACCAGCGCCTGATCGATCTCGCACACCCAGCAGCAATAGCCGACCCGCAGGCAATCCTCGAAGATGCCGGGGTTCCAGGGGTGGCTGTAGGCCCGACGTTCGATGGCCTGCACCGCCGGGAGATCCCCGCTCCGCATGGGGCGGAATTGCAGCATGGGGTCCTGCAGTATCGCGCTCATGGCCGCTAGTATAGCCAGTCAGCCCAGCAGCCCGGCAACCTGCTGCAGGTCCTCCCAGGCCTTCGCCTTTTCAGCCGGCCGACGCAGCAGATAGGCGGGATGGTAGGAAACCCGCAGCGGGATCGCGGACTCACCATAGGCATGCGTCCGGCGGCGCAGTCTGCCCACCGGCTCGTCACTGTCCAGCAGGGCATGCGCCGATACCGCACCCAGCGCCAGGATCAGACGCGGCTCGACCAGGGCGATCTGGCGCTGCAGAAACCCCCGACAGGCGGCGATCTCTTCCAGGTGCGGATTGCGGTTGCCGGGGGGACGACACTTCACCACGTTGGTGATGCAGACCTGCTCGCGCATCAGGCCGATGGCACGGAGCATGGCGGTGAGCAATTGCCCGGCACGGCCGACGAAGGGCTCGCCGAGGCGGTCCTCGTCGGCACCCGGCGCCTCGCCGATGATCATCAGGTCGGCCTGCGGGTTTCCGGCGCTGAACACCGCCTGGGTGCGCCCTTCATGCAGACCGCAGGCCCGGCATTCGCTGGCCCGTTCCTGCAGCGACAGCCAGTCCAGACCGGCCAGCTCCACAGCGCCGCCGGAATCGGCCACGGGCCGGCCAGGGTGCTGTGCCAATTCCTCAGCGGCGCCTGCCGCAGCGGCGGCCCCCACCTCTTCGACCACCGCCGACTCCGCTTGCCCCGACTCACGCCGGGTGAAGGCCGGGATGCCCAGCGCCTGCAGGTAGGCCTGACGGCGGAGCGGGTCCACCCTCAGACGTCCCCGCCCTGTGGATGGGCCTTCTGCACCGGTTCCATCAGCTTGTTGCAGGCGTTGATGTAGGCCTTGGCGGAGGCGACGACTATATCGGTGTCCGATCCCTGACCGTTGACCAGGTGGCCACCCTTCTCCAGGCGTACCGTCACCTCGCCCTGGGCATCGGTGCCGCTGGTGATGTTGTTGACCGAGTAGAGCTTGAGTTCGGCGCCGCTGTGCACCACCGCCTCGATGGCCTTGTAGGCGGCATCCACCGGACCACCGCCCTCGGCGCGGCCGCTGTGCTCCACACCATCCACCGACAGCACCACCTCGGCGACCGGCATCTCACCGGTCTCGGAATGGGCCCTGAGAGAGACCAGCTTGATGCGCTCGTTCTCCTGGTCGATGCCGGTATCGGTGACGATGGCCTGCAGATCCTCGTCGAAGATCTCGTGCTTCTTGTCGGCCAGATCCTTGAAGCGGGCAAAGGCGGCATTGAGCTCCTCCTCCGACTCGAAGGTGATGCCCAGCTCCTGCAAGCGGGTGCGGAAGGCGTTGCGCCCCGAGTGCTTGCCGAGCACCATGCGGTTCTCGGTCCAGCCCACGTCCTGGGCACGCATGATCTCGTAGGTCTCGCGGTTCTTCAGCACCCCGTCCTGATGGATACCTGACTCATGGGCGAAGGCATTGGCGCCGACAATGGCCTTGTTCGGCTGCACCGGGAAGCCGGTGATGTTGGACACCAGCTTTGAGGCGCTGACGATCTGGGTGGTGTCGAGCCCGGTATCGCAGGAGAAGACGTCCTGGCGGGTGCGCACCGCCATCACCACCTCTTCCAGCGCGGCGTTGCCGGCACGCTCGCCGAGACCATTGATGGTGCATTCCACCTGGCGTGCACCGTTCATCACCGCCGACAGTGAATTGGCCACCGCGAGGCCGAGATCATTGTGGCAGTGCACCGAGAAGATCGCCTTGTCGGCATTGGGCACGCGCTCGATCAGGGTACGGATGGTCTCGCCGAACTGCTCGGGGATGTTGTAGCCCACCGTGTCCGGCACGTTGATGGTGGTCGCCCCCGCATCGATCACCGCCTCGAAGATGCGGCAGAGGAAATCGATCTCGGAACGGCCGGCGTCCTCCGCGGAGAACTCCACGTTGTCGGTGAATCGACGGGCACGCTTCACCGCCCACACCGCCTGCTCCACCACCTGGTCGGGGCTCATCCGCAGCTTCTGCTCCATGTGGATGGGCGAGGTGGCGATGAAGGTGTGGATACGTCCCGAGTTGGCCTCCTTCAGCGCCTCGCCGGCACGGTCAATGTCTTTCTCAAGCGCTCGTGCCAAGCCGCAGATGGTGGCGTCCTTCACTGTACGGGCCACCGCCTGCACGGCCTCGAAGTCGCCCTGGCTGGCGATGGGGAAGCCGGCCTCGATCACGTCGACCCGCATCTTTTCCAGGGTCTTGGCGATGCGAACCTTCTCTTCCCTGGTCATGGAGGCGCCGGGGCTCTGCTCGCCGTCGCGCAAGGTGGTGTCAAAGATAAACAATCTGTCTGGGCTGCTCATGATGCTGCTCCCTCGCCGGCGTGCCCTGGGGGTTCACAACGGCCTTGAGAATATTGGGTATGGATCACTGGATTGGCGTTTGTTTTCGCCCTCGCCAGGGCATCGCGTCTTCTGCCCCTCAGGGCAGCAGCCGCAGCGATAGAACAGAGGCAGGCAGGAAAGCGTCCCGGCGCGGGGCCGGTGAAGAACGGTGAACGAGTTGGGTATAGTCGCTTCGCATCATCATATCCTGTCGGTTGACTATAACCGATGCACAAACGACTGCAAAGGGTCAGTCAGACCTGGACCTGTAGACCCACCGCACCAGGCAGCCGATCGGCCCGGACAGCATATAAATGAGGAAGATCGCCCACAGCACGATGGGAGGCTCGGTGATGATGATGGCGAATACCAGCATCACCGCGACGATGGCGATGAAGGGCACCTTGCCGCGAAAGTCCACCTGCTTGAAGCTGTGATAACGGAAGTTGCTGACCATCAGCAAACCCGCCGCACCGGTGAGCACGCCGACCAGCCAGGCCAGCTGGTCGCCCGCGATGCCGTTGTCCACCGCCACCCAGACACTGCCGGCCAGCACCGCCGCGGCCGACGGGCTGGGCAGGCCCTGGAAGTAACGCTTGTCCATGGTCTCGAGCTGGGCGTTGAAACGCGCCAGGCGCAGTGCGGCACCCGCGGTGTAGACGAAGGCCGCCATCCAGCCCAGCTTGCCAAGCCCGGACAGCGCCCATTCATACATCACCAGTGAGGGTGCGAGGCCGAAGGCCACCATGTCCGAGAGACTGTCGTACTCCGCACCGAAGGCGGTCTGGGTATGGGTCATGCGCGCCACCCGGCCATCGAGTCCGTCGAGCACCATGGCAAGAAAGATGGCAATGGCCGCGTTTTCGAACTGGCCGTTCATGCCCGCCAGCACGGCATAGAAGCCGGAGAACAAGGCGGCGGTGGTAAAGAGGTTCGGCAGCAGATAGATGCCGCGGCCACGCTTTGGCCGCTCCTGCTCCAATTCGGTGACTTTTTCGGGTTCGCTATCCATGGCCGAAGTATATGCCAAATGCACCGCGCAGGATCAGTTTTGAGGCCATCGCGAAGCGCACCGCCGTGTGGCCCTTGCCCCGGCAGGCGCCATGAAAAAGCCGCCCGAAGGCGGCTTTTGACAGCCGGCGCCCATGCTCGGGGCCGGCAACTCGCACAGTGCGGATCAGTTCTTCGACTTGTCCACGATCTTCTGGATCCAGGGCATCATGGCGCGCAGTTTCTCGCCGGTCTGCTCGATCGGGTGCGCGGCATTGAGGCGACGCATGGCGGTCATCTCCGGATAGTTGGTCTGACCTTCCAGGATAAAGGCCTTGGCGTACTTGCCGGTCTGGATGTCGGCCAGTGCCTGCTTCATGGCGGCACGGGACTCGTCGTTGATCACCTTGGGGCCGGTCACGTACTCGCCGTACTCCGCGTTGTTGGAGATGGAGTAGTTCATGTTGGCGATGCCGCCCTCGTACATCAGGTCGACGATCAGCTTGAGCTCATGCAGGCACTCGAAGTAGGCCATCTCCGGCGCATAGCCTGCCTCGGTCAGGGTCTCGAAACCGGCCTTGACCAGCTCCACCGCGCCGCCGCACAGCACGGCCTGCTCACCGAACAGGTCGGTCTCGGTCTCGTCCTTGAAGGTGGTCTCGATGATGCCGGTACGGCCGCCGCCGATGGCCGAGGCATAGGACAGGGCGATGTCCTTGGCCTTGCCGGTGGCGTCCTGTGCCACGGCGATCAGGTCGGGGATGCCGCCACCCTTGGTGAATTCGGAACGCACGGTATGACCCGGCGCCTTGGGGGCGATCATGATCACGTCCATGTCGGCACGGGGCACGATCTGGTTGTAGTGGATGGCGAAACCGTGGGCAAAGGCCAGGGTGGCGCCGTCCTTCAGGTTGGGCTCGATCTCCGCCTTGTACAGCTGGGACTGGAACTCGTCCGGCGTCAGCACCATCACCAGGTCGGACTCGGCCACCGCCTCGGCGACGCTCTTGACGACCAGGCCGGCGGCCTCGGCCTTGGCGGCAGAGGCGGATCCGGCGCGCAATGCGACGCACACATCGACACCCGAGTCCTTCAGGTTGTTGGCGTGGGCGTGTCCCTGGGAGCCGTAACCGATGATGGCGACCTTCATCCCCTTGATGATGGAGAGATCGCAATCCTTGTCGTAATAAACGTTGATGGCCATGGGGTGATACCTTTTATTGAATTGAGTTCGTTTTAGAGAACAGGAAGAATCAGACGCTCAGGCGCTTGTTGCCGCGAGCAATGCCGAGCGGGCCGGAGCGCACCACTTCGAGGATCAGGTCATCGTCCAGCGCGGCGATGAAGGCGTCCAGCTTGGGACCGTCGCCGGTCATCTCGATGGTGTAGCTGCTGCTGGTGACATCGATGATGTTGCCGCGGAAGATGTCGGCCATGCGCTTGACCTCTTCGCGTACCGCATTCTCGGCCCGCACCTTGATCATCATCAGCTCGCGTTCGATATGCACACCCTCGGACAGGTCCACCAGCTTGACCACGTCCACCAGCTTGTTCAGCTGCTTGGTGATCTGCTCGATGATGGCCTCGTCGCCGCGGGTGACCAGCGTCATGCGCGACAGGGTCGGGTCCTCGGTGGGGGCCACGGTCAGCGACTCGATGTTGTAGCCACGGGCCGAGAACAGGCCGGCCACGCGGGACAGCGCACCGGATTCGTTTTCCATCAGGATGGAGATGATATGCCGCATCATGCCAGCTCCCGGTCGGTGGACAGACTGGGCGACAGGTGCATCTCGTGGTGGCCCTTGCCGGCTTCGATCATCGGGTAGACGTTCTCTGACGGGTCGATCTGGATATCCATGAACACCAGGCGGTCGTCCATGGCGAAGGCCTCGCGCATGGCACCCTCCAGGTCACCCGGCTTCGCCACCTGCATGCCCACGTGGCCGAAGCTCTCGGAAAGCTTGACGAAATCGGGCAGTGCATCGACATAGGAGTGGGAATAGCGGCCGTCGTAGAAGAACTCCTGCCACTGCCGCACCATGCCCATGTAGCCGTTGTTGAGCAGGATGATCTTCAGCGGCAGATTGTACTGGCGGCAGGTGGCCAGTTCCTGGATGCACATCTGGATGCTGGCCTCGCCGGTGACGCAGGCCACCTTGGCATCGGGAAATGCCTGCTGCACGCCCATCGCAGCCGGCAGACCGAAGCCCATGGTGCCGAGGCCGCCGGAGTTGATCCAGCGACGCGGCTTGTCGAATGGGTAGAACTGGGCGGCGAACATCTGGTGCTGCCCCACATCCGAGGTCAGATAGAAATCGTCGTCGCGGGTCACCTTATAGAGGGTCTCGACCGCGAACTGCGGCTTGATGACCTCCTCGCTGCGCTCGTAGCCCAGGCAGTTCATGGCCCGCCAGGACTCGATGCGCTCCCACCACTTTGCCACCGCCGCGGCATTGGGCATCGGCTTGTGTTCGCGCAGCAGGCCGAGCAGGTCCGTCAGCACGCTCTTGACCTGGCCGACGATGGGCACATCGACGCGCACCGTCTTGGAGATGGAGGCCGGGTCCACATCGATATGGACGATCTTTGCGTTGGGGCAGAACTGGGCGATCTTGCCGGTCACACGGTCGTCGAAGCGGGCGCCGATGGCGATCAGCACGTCGGTCTCGTGCATCGCCATGTTCGCCTCGTAGGTGCCGTGCATGCCGAGCATGCCGATGAACTGCGGATCGGTGGCCGGATAGGAACCCAGACCCATCAGCGTCTGGGTGATGGGGAAGCCGGTGTGGCGGACCAGGTCGATCAGTTCCGCCGAGCCCTCGCCCAGCACCACCCCGCCACCGGTGTAGATCACCGGACGTTCGGCCTGCAGGATCAGTTCGACGGCCTTCTTGATCTGGCCGAGATGCCCCTGCTTCACCGG
>JANTHH010000072.1 GCA_024762485.1 Chromatiales bacterium | reverse complement strand
CACTCCCCCCGCTGCAGGACATGCGCGGTCAGCGGGTACTGATCATCCGCGGCAACGGCGGCCGTGAACTGCTCGCCGACACCCTGCGCCAGCGCGGCGCCACGGTGGACTATGCCGAGGTCTATCAGCGCCACCGGCCCGCACGCAGCGCGACCAGCCTGATCGCCGGCTGGTCGCGCCTGGTTGACGTGGTCACTGTCACCAGCCGGGAGATCTTCGACAACCTGCTCGCCATGCTGGGTGAACAGGGCCTGCCGCTGCTGCAGGACACGCCGCTGGTGGTGGTCAGCAAACGACTGGCGGAACATGCTGCACAACACGGCTGCCGGGACATCCACCTGGCCGCCGGCGCCAGTGACGCGGCGCTGCTGGACGCCCTGTGCGAATTGGCGGACGATTAACCCCCATAGCGGACTTTGCTAGGCTTGCGACGAGCCGTCGCAACACACCCTCAAGGCAACACATGAACAAAGATACCGACAACGAGAAGGAAGGCGTCGTCATCGACGTCACCCCCGAGTCAGCGCCCGACGCCGAGGCGGAAAGCGGACAACCCGGGACCGCTGAACCCGAGGTCGACGAGGCGGTTGCCAAGGCCGAACCCCTCCCTGCCGAACCCCGCCGGCGCGGTGGCGGACTGGGACTGGGCATCGCCCTGCTGAGCCTGCTGCTGGTTCTCGGCATCGGTGCCTACGGCTACCTGCAGTTCAGTGACCTGCAGGCAGAACTGCAGCGGATCGACCAGCGGGTCGGCAGCAGCAGCCGGACCACCGACAGTCTGCAGCAGGCCATCGAGGAGAATCGCCGCCTGCTGGCGCAGCAGCGTGCCGCACTGGATGAGCAGGCCAGCAAGCTCGCCGCCCAGGCCAGCGCCTTCGAAGACTCGCAGAGGCTGCTCGAGCAGGAACGCCAGCGACTGGCCGAGGAACGCACCCTGCTGGACCAGCGCGAGGCCGAACTGCGCACCCTGGTGGCCGACCTGCATCGCCGGGTGGGCCGCTCCAGCACCGGCTGGATGGTCTCCGAGGCCGAGTACCTGATCCGGCTGGCCAACCGCCGCCTGCAGCTGGCACGTGATGTCGCGACCGCGCGCAAGGCACTCGAACTCGCTGATCAGCGGTTGCGCGAAACCGGCGACCCCGGCTGGGCCGGGGTGCGCGAGCAGCTGGCCCGTGACCAGGCCAGGCTGGCCAGCCTGGCATTGCCGGACATCACCGGCCTGTCGGCCCGGCTGATCGCGTTGGAGCAGCAGGCCGGCCAGCTGCACATCGGCAAGAGCACCCTCGGTGGCGGGTCTGCCCCCGCCGAGACCGTGACCTTGCGGCCAGAGGCGGAGCGCAGCTGGGACACGCTGTTGTCCGATCTCTGGACCAGCCTCAAGGAGTCGGTACGCCTGCGGCGCAACGACGAGCCTGTGCAGGCCATGCTGCCGCCCGAGCAGCAGTATTTCCTGGTGCAGAACCTGCAGCTGCAGATCGAGGCCGCACGGCTGGCCCTGCTGCGCGGCGACCCTGCACTCTACCGCCAGAGCCTGGAAACCGCGCTGGCCTGGCTGGAGCAGCATTTCGACCTCGAGGCCACGGCCACCCGCGCACTGCGTGCCGGCCTCAGCGACCTGATCGGCATGGATATCCAGCCGCCGCTGCCCGACATCTCCGGCAGCCTGCGCGCCATGACCGCCCGTGCCCGCCTGCTGGCGCAGATGCCTGCAACAGGGGACGCCGCCCCCGAGCCGGAGAAGCCGACGGAGTCTAACCCATGAAGGGCCTGGTCCTACTTTGGCTGGCACTGTTCGCCGGCGCGCTGGCCGCCGTGCTGCTGCAGCAGGACACCGGCTACGTGCTGATCGCCTACGGCCCCTGGAGTCTGGAGCTCAGCCTGGCCCTGGCCGCCCTGCTGGCGATCGCCGGCTTCGGCATCGTCTACCTGCTGATCCGCTCCATCGCCAATGCCACCCGGCTGCCGGCCAAGGCCCGGGAATGGCGCAACCGGCGCGATGCCCGGCTCTCCCAGCGCGCCCTCACCCAGGGGCTGATCGAGCTCTCCGAGGGGCACTGGAGTCGCGCAGAGCGGCAGCTGGTGAAATACGCCAACCGCTCGCCGACGCCGCTGCTCAACTACCTCGCTGCCGCCCGCGCCGCACAACTGCAGGGCGCCCACGAACGTCGCGACCACTACATCAAGCTGGCCCATGACAGCATGCCCTCGGCCGATGTCGCGGTCAGCCTGACGCAGGCGGAACTGCAGCTCGCCGAGAACCAGCTGGAGCAGGCCTTGGCCACCCTCAAGCACCTGCGCAGCATCGCCCCCAAGCACACCTATGTGCTGCGGCTGCTGGCCAAGGTCTACGAACGGCTCGAGGACTGGGACAGCCTGCACGAACTGTTGCCGCAACTGCGCAAGCTGCGCGTGTTCGACAAGGACGAGCTGGACCAGCTGGAGATCAAGCTGCACCGGGCCCTGCTGGAGCGTGCCTCGCTGTCGGTGGAAAAGACCCGGCTGGCGGAGGCCTGGAACGACGTGCCGCGCGCCCTGCGCAGCAACGAGCTGCTGCTGGCGGACTACGCCGGCTATCTCGTCGAGCGGGGCAAGGATGCGCAGGCCGAACCGCTGCTGCGCGACGCGCTCAAGCACCACTGGAGCGAGCGACTGGTGGAGATCTACGGCCAGCTGGACACCGATCACCCCACCCGTCAGCTGGATGTGCTGGAACGCCTGCTCAAGGCCCATCCGCAGAACCCCACCCTGTTGCTGGCGCTGGGCCGGCAGAGCCTGCGGGCCAAACTGTGGGGCAAGGCACGGGCCTATCTCGAGGCCGCCATCGGCGCCGGCGCCGGGCCCGAAGCCTTCCGCGAGCTCGGTCACCTGCTGGAGCAGATGGGCGAGCAGCACGCCGCCCTGGAACTGTATCGTCGGGGGCTTTCAGGAATCGGCGGCCCGGCGCCCATCCCCCTGCCACACGACATCGGCAGCACCACCCCGGGGCAGGCACCGCGGCTCGACGAGCCGGAGGTCAAGGCGCCTCCTCCCCATGGTGCGCGCCCGGTGGAGGACAAGCCCAAGGATGCCGAGGCGGCCGCGAACCCGGTCCAGGCACCCCCCCCACCCGGTGCCTGAGGCATGTCGGCCGGCCTGATCTTCTCGGTCGTCGAGTCACCGAGCCATCCACGGCTGTCGGAGCTGTATGCACGTCTCGGCTTTGCCGAGGAACAATTCAGCTCCATGCGCAAACTGCTTTCACGCCTCAAGAAAAGTCGCCCTGACTATGTCGTGGCGGAGTTCTTCTACGGCTATGGGAACAACTACGCAGGGGTGAACATCAGCAACCTGGACGTGATGCTAATGAGCCTGAAGAAGTTCGCGCCCCAGGCCAGGGTGGTGGTATTCGTCAGCGGACCCGAGCGGCAGTATGTGGACCAGCTGAACGCGATCATGCCGCTGCACGCGGTACTGACCCAGCCCGTGGAGGCCGATGCCGTGGCCTGTGCACTCACGGGCCAGCCAGCGGCCTGAGATCAGTCCTCCGCGGGCTTGCCGTCGGTGGCGTATTCGAACGAATCGTAGAACATGTGCTGCGGGTCCAGACCCGCCTGTGCAAACGCCTCGCGGGCGGCGATGATCATCGGCGGTGGCCCGGCCATATAGACGTCGAAGCCGCTCATGTCCGGGTGATCGGCCACCACTGCCTCGTGCACCCAGCCGCTGCGCCCCTCCCAGTCGGGGTCGGGCTCGGACAGCACCGGTGTGTAGCTGAAATTGGCGTGTTCACGCGCCCATTTCTCGGGCAGGTCCGGCAGGTAGAGATCACGCCTCGACCGCACCCCCCAGTACAGCGCCATCGGACGCTTGATGCCCTCGTAAAAGGCATGCTCGATCTGCGCCTTGATCGGTGCGAAACCGGTGCCGCCGGCGACGAACAGCATCGGCCGGTCCGAGTCCTCCTGCAGGGTGAATGTGCCCAGTGGCGCCTCGATTCGCAGGATGGCCTTCTCCTTCATCTGGGTGAAGGCCCAGTCGGTAAAGGCGCCGCCATCCACATGACGGATGTGCAGCTCGATGAACTCGTCATCGTGAGGTGCATTGGCGATGGAGAAGGCGCGCCGGCGGCCGTCGGAGAGAATGAACTCCAGATACTGGCCGGCGAGAAACTGTAAACGCTGGTTGTCAGGGAGCTTGAGATAGATGCGCAGCACATCGTGGCTGAGGTGCTCCACGGCAGCGACCCGTACCGGCAGCACCTTCACCTCGATCTCTTCGGCCCGTTCCACCTCGCGGACGTCCAGCAGCAGGTCGCTCAGCGGGGTGGCCTGGCAGGGCAGGCAACGCCCCGGGGCCACCTCGATATCGTCCTTCAGATAGCTGACCTCGCCGCTGAGCAGGCCGGCCTCGCAACTGCCGCACAGGCCGCTGCGGCAGCCATAGGGCAGGCCGATATTCTGCCGCAGGGCGGCGTCCAGGATGGATTCACCCGGTTCGACGGAAAAGGAGTGCCCGCTCTTGGCGAGACGTACTGTGAAAGTCATGCCGACCCTTGTCTGCTGCTGCAAAAGGTGACAGATTCTGCCCCATCGCACTCCTTAAAAAAAGCGTAGCCAAACTATGTTTATCGTCGGCTGCGGCCATATCGGCCGCCAGATCATCGCCAGCAGCCCCTCGGATGGTGCCGCTGCCGACTGTCTGGTCCGCTCGTCGGCCAGTGCGCAGGCCCTGCGGCAGGCGGGCATCCGCACCCTGCAGGCCGATCTCGCGCACGACCCTATCCCGCCCCTGCCGAGTGCGGATGCCGAGGTCATCTACCTGATCCCACCGCCGCCCCAAGGCCGCCGGGACACCCGCATGCAGCAGTTTCTGCAGGCCACCGCACGCGATGGCGAGCCGAGGCGCATCGTCTACATCAGTACCACGGGGGTGTACGGCGACTGTGCGGGGGAATGGGTGGACGAGCAGCGGCCCGCCAATCCCTCGGTGGACCGGGCCTACCGGCGCTGGGATGCCGAGCAACAGCTGCGTGACTGGCGATCCCGCAGCGGTGGGGAGCTGGTGATCCTGCGGGTCGCCGGTATCTACGGGCCGGGCAAGCTGCCGCTGGCGCGGCTGCGCAAGGGCGTGCCGATGGTCAGTGAGGCAGATGCCCCCTGGACCAACCGCATACATGCCGCAGACCTGGTGCAGGTCTGCCTGGCGGCCCTGTCGCGGGGCCGCGACGGCGAGGTCTACAACGTCAGCGATGGCCACCCCGGCAACATGGCCGACTATTTCAACCGCGTGGCCGATCTCGCCGGCCTGCCGCGGCCGCCGGTCATCCCTTTGAGCGAGGCCGGTGAACAGCTTTCCGCCGGCCTGCGTTCCTACCTGCAGGAATCCCGGCGGCTGGACAACCGCAAGCTGCGTGAGGAACTGGGGGTCGAGTTGCGTTATCCGACCCTGGAACAGGGCCTGCCCGGCTGTCTCGGGGACGCCGCTACGGACGCTCAGGCCTGATCGGACGGTGTCTCGATCCCCTCGGTGATGATGGTCTCGCGGTAGCCGTGCCAGGTGGCATGGCCGATCAGCGGCAGCACCACCACCAGCCCGAGCATCGCGGTGGCAAAGCCAAGCAGCATCAGTGCGACGATCAGCCCCGCCCACACCAGCATCGCCGGCTTGTTGCGCAGCACCGCGTTGATGCTGGTGAGCACACCGGTGATTGCGTCCACCTCCTTGTCGAGCATCAGCGGCAGCGAGAAGGCACTGATGGTGAACACGATGCCGGCGAAGATCGCGCCCACCGCACTGCCGATGGCGAAAAATTCCAGCCAGGCGCTGAGTGGCTGGTCGCCACCAATTGGAAAGAACACGTGCACCATGGAGGCCGCCCGTGCCCACACCAGCAGGACGATCAGCAGCAGCAGCGCGAACAGCAACTCGTTGCGCAGATGCTTGCGCTTCTCGCGGAAGCAGTAACCGAGGCGGGGCTTCAGGCCCATCTCCAGCTGGCGGCTGATGGAATAGAGGCCGAAGGCCAGGGCCGGGCCCATGATGATCAGGCCGGTGACCAGGGTAAACAGGGTCAGGGTGGCATTGCCGTTCCAGACCAGGGCGGCGATGAGATAACCCAGCATCACCAGGCCGACGCCGTAGGCCAGGCTCTGGCGGGGGGCGCGCTTGAGATCCTGCCAGCCCAGCGCGAGCCAGTGCAGGGGGGCGAAACAGGCGATCTGCCGTGCGGGCAGCAGCAGGGGCCGCAGATTCTCCTCGGGTGTCTGCGGGAGGGTGCTGTGGTCGGTCATGTCTCCTCCTTGGGTTTGATCCTCGTGGCGCGGTACTTGGCCGCGCCATCCTGATCAAATGTAGCCCATGGTGGGAAACTTGCAGAAAAGCGGCGGGCTCAGGCGGCCTCCAGCCACTCCAGCAGGGGGTCCCACAACACCACGTCCTTGTAGACCATGGCAGGGGCCAGCTCGAAGATACCCAGCCCGGTCTCGGCGGCGCGGATGTAATTCTGGCTCTCGCGCAGGTGGGTCAGAAAGGGGATGCCGGTACGGGACAGGAAGTCCTCCAGCTGGTGGAAGATGCGCGTATTCTCGCGCACCCGGTTGGCCACCAGCGCGATGCGGGTCTGCTCCCGGCTGACCCGGCCGGTGTGCAGCAGCTCCTCGATGAATCGCTGTACCGCGCGCATGTCGATGGGCGAGGGCAGCACCGGCACGATGAGGTCATCGACCCGGCGCAGCATGTCGCTCACCACCTTGCCATGGGTGCCCGCAGGCGCATCCATGACCAGGTAATCGGTGCCGCGCGGCGGCCGCACCGGACCGGCCAGTGCATCGATGCCCTCGATGGTGGGGACACCCTCGTAGTCCTCCCGCGCCTGCAGCCAGTCGAGACTGCTCTTCTGCGGGTCGAAATCCGCCAGCGCCACCCGGGCGCCGTCATCCGCGAACCAGGTGGACAGGTTGGTGGCCAGGGTGGTCTTGCCACAGCCGCCCTTGGCATTCATACACATGATGTGTCGCATGGCTCTCTCCCCGGGGAAACGTGGTGTCGTGACGTGCGTAATTAGAGACAAGTTTGCCGGGCGGGGCAAGGCACCGCGACGCCGGTCAGCCGCCGGTCACGGGCGGGAACAGGCCGATCTCGTCCCCATCGGCGATGGCATCGTCGGGTTTTGCCATCTCCTGATTGATAGCCATCAGCACCGGCTGCTCGCCGCCCAGCACCTCTGCCCAGTCGCCACCGCGCTGGCGCAGAAAATCGATCAGCGCGGCGAGATCATCCACCCCCTCGGGCAGATCCAGGCGCTCCCGGTCGCAGCCGAGACGCTCGCGCAGACTGGCGAAATAGAGGATTTCCACGGCCATCAGAACAGCTCCCCGAAGGGCAGGAAGTCCACCCGCTCGCCCTTGCTGATGGTTTTTCCCTCCGGGATGACCACTAGGCCGTTGGCCCAGGTCACCGAGCTGAGCACCCCGGAGGAACGCGAGGGATGCACGCTCAACCGTGCCACGCCCCCGGCGTCATGCCAGAGACGGGCACGGTGGAATTCGCGGCGCTTGTCCGGCCGCGGCCAGTCGAAGTCCGCCACGGCCTGCACCGTCAGGGGCACGCATTCGCGCATCCCCTGACGCTTGTGGATGAAAGGACGCGCGAACAGCAGGAAGGTGACGAACAGCGAGACCGGGTTGCCGGGGGAACCGAAGAAATCGGCATCGCCGATGCGGCCGAAGGCCACCGGCTTGCCCGGGCGGATGGCGATCTTCCACATCTCCAGGCTGCCGAGCCGCTCCACCGCCGGCTTGACGTGATCCTCCTCGCCGACGGACACGCCCCCGCTGGCCAGCACCAGGTCGGCCTGCCCGCTGGCGCGGCGCATGGCCTCGACGGTTGCCTCCAGGTCGTCCTCGACCACGCCCAGGTCGATCACCTCGCAGTCGAGCGCCTGCAACAGACCGGTCGCGGTGTAGCGGTTGGAATTGTAGATCTTGCCCGGCGCCAGCGGCTCACCCGGGGTGACCAGCTCGTCACCACTGGTGAAGATGGCCACCCGCAGGCGGCGATAGACGGTCAGTTCATCGACACCGACCGATGCCGCCAGCCCCAGGTGCTGCGCGGCCAGCCGGGTGCCGGCGGCGATGATCTGCTCGCCTTGGCCGATGTCCTCGCCGCGGCGGCGGATATTCTGACCGGCCTGCACGGCCTCGCCGATGGTGACCTGCCCGTCACCGGCCTCGCACACCTCCTGGATCACTACACTGTCGCAGCCCTCGGGGATGGGGGCACCGGTGAAGATGCGCGCCGCGGTACCGGGCTCGAGTGGCTGGGGGGCACTGCCGGCCGGGATGCGCTGGGACACCGGCAGCGTGGTGCCGGCAGCCGGCACATCGGCGACGCGCACAGCGTAGCCGTCCATGGCGCTGTAGTCCCAGCCGGGTACGTCGATGAGGCTGGTGACGGGCTCGGCGAGCACCCGCCCGAGTGCCTTGGTGAGCGGCACGCGCTCGGTCCCGGTCACCGGCACGGCCTGTGACAGCAGCAGTTCGAGGGCCTCGTCGTAACTTTTCAGGCCGGACAGTGTCGGGGTGCAGCCGCAGTCGCTCATCGGTTCAGCTCTCGTTCAGGCGTGGAATCAGCATGGTGAAGTTGCAGGGCTTGGTGCGCAGATCCAGTTGCGGCTTCAGTATCCGCTCCCAGCCGGTTCGGCAGGCGCCCGAGGAGCCGGGCAGACAGAACACGAAGGTGGCATTGGCCAGCCCGCCGATGCAGCGCGACTGCAGGGTGGAGGCGCCGATCTCCTCGAAGCTGAGCTGGCGGAACAGCTCGCCGAAGCCCTCGATCTGCTTGTCCAGCAGGGGGGCCACTGCCTCGGGAGTGCTGTCGCGACCGGTCACCCCCGTGCCGCCGGTGCTGACGACCACCTGCAACGCCGGGTCGGCGATCCAGCGCGAGACCACCGCGCGCACCTGGTAGATGTCGTCGGGCACAATGGTCTTCTCCACCACCTGATGGCCGGCCTCGGCCACCGCGTCGCGCAGCCAGTTGCCGGACTTGTCGTCCGCCTCGGTGCGGCTGTCGGAGATGGTCAATACCGCGATCCTCAGCGGCTGGAATTCGCGCTCACTCATGGTTCACCTCAGAGATCGAAGCCGAAGGCCTCTTTGAAACGGTACTCGAAGGCATCGCGGCCGAAGCTGTGGTTCTGGGTGCCCGCCTGCTCGATCTTGATCGCCCCCATCAGGGCGGCGATGCGCCCGGTGGTCTCCCAGTCCATGTCGTTCTGCAGGCCGTAGAGGATGCCGGCACGATAGGCGTCGCCACAGCCGGTCGGGTCGGCCAGCTTGCTCACCGGCGCCGCGGGGATCTCGATCACCTTGCCGCCGCTATGGATGCTGGAGCCCTCGCCGCCACGGGTGACGATCACCGCCTCCACCTGCTGCGCCAGCTGCTCGATGGACTTGCCGGTGCGCTCGGCCATCAGCCTGGCCTCGTAGTCGTTGAAGGCCAGATAGCTGGCCTGGTCGGCGAAACGATTGAGATCATCACCGTTGAACATGGGCATGCCCTGACCCGGATCGAAGATGAAGGGGATGCCCGCCTCGGCGAACTGCTCGGCGTGCTGGATCATACCCTGCATGCCGTCAGGCGAGACCAGGCCCAGGGTCACGCCCTCGGCATCGCCGACGTGGCATTCGTGGGCCTCGTTCATCGCCCCCGGGTGGAAGGCGGTGATCTGATTGTCGTCCTGGTCGGTGGTGATGTAGGCCTGGGCGGTGTAGCTGCCCTCGATCACCTTGAGATAGCGGCGCGACACGCCCTGGCGGTCCATCCAGTCGGCATAGGGGGCGAAGTCGGTGCCCACGGTGCCCATGGGCGCGCCCTCGCCGCCGAGCAGCCCGAGGTTGTAGGCGATGTTGCCGGCACAGCCGCCGAACTCGCGGCGCATCTCCGGCACCAGAAAGGAGACATTCAGGATGTGCACCTGGTCGGGCAGGATGTGGTCCTTGAAGCGGCCCTGGAAGACCATGATGTTGTCGTAGGCGAAGGAGCCGCAGATAAGGGCAGACATTCGATTTCCTCTCAGCAGATGTTCGGGCGCGGCCTCACAGCCAGCGCGGCAGCAATATCAGGGCCCACACGGTGGCCGCCATGGTGAGACTGGTCAGCACTGCGGCCGAGGCGATGTCCTTGGCGCGCGCCGACAGCTTGTGCGGCTCGAGACCGACCCGGTCCACGTTGGCCTCCACCGCCGAGTTCAGCAGCTCGACGATCAGCACCATCATCCAGGCACCCACCAGGATGGCCCGCTCCACGCCCGTCTCGCCCAGCCAGATACCCAGTGGCACGAAAACGAAGGAGGCAAACACCTCCTGGCGAAAGGCCTCCTCGTACTTGAAACACTTGCGGAAACCCTCCTTGGAATAACGGAAGGCATTCATCAGCCGTTTCAGGCCCCGGGCGTTCTGATAGGCCATGCAGTCCCCGCATCACTCGCCATAAAGGCGGCGATTGTAACCAAAAGGTCCGTGACTTACTTGCGCGCCGTCACCAGAAAGCCCTTGATCACCAGGTCACCGAAGACCGCCCGGGCCAGCACCTTGAACAGCCCGGGCTTGGGCCGCAGCTTGCTGACCTCGGGATGCTCGAAACCGGCACCTCGGAACAACTGCTCCACGTCCCTGCGGGCGAAAAAGCGCAGGTGGGTGCGGTCCATCACCCCCGAGTCCTTGTACTCGAAGCTGCCCTTGAACAGCAGCTTGAGGATGAAGGAGAGGTTGCGGATATTGGGGATGCTGCAGATGAACAGACCGCCGGGCTTGAGGGCGGCATGCAGCCGCGCCAGCGTGGCCCAGGGATCGACCAGGTGTTCGAGCACGTCACCGGCGACGATGCAGTCGAAGTAGCCCTCGGGCAGCTCGGCCACCCGTTCCTCCACGTTGCCGGCGAGCACCTTGTCCAGGGCGGGATTGGCCTCGGCCTTCTTCGCCATGGAGGGGACGATCTCCATGCCCCACAGTTCGCCGGCACCGCGCTCGCGGCGAATGGCCGCGGACATGGCGCCGGCACCGCAACCCACATCGAGCACCCGACCGGCATCTTGCGGCACCAAGGCCACCAGTTCGGGGCGCTCGTGATGATAATAATCGTTGTCACTCATGAAACGGATTCTACACCGGGGTAGTTGCGCGATCGCTCGCTGAGTATCACACCATCACGCCGCACCCGGCGAAAGTAGTCCCACAGGCGATGCCAGATCAGTCGACGCTGGTGCAGCGACCCGGAGCGTCCCAGCAGCAGTATGTCGAGCAGGTCGTAGAAGGGCCGGGCCAGCAGCACTTGCAGCTGCAGCCAGGCGCGCATCAGCCGGCCCTGCCAGCCGGGCTCGTGCTTGCGCAGATAGACGTACTTTGACAGCAGCGTCTCGCTCTTGCTCAGCACCTTGACGGCCGGATTGGCCCGGGTCGCGGCGGCATGGCTGTGGCGGAAACGGGCGCCGGGAAAATAGCCCACCGCCAGGCCCAGGTCGTGGGCACGGCGGCAGATATCCGCATCCTCGCTGTAGAGCCAGAAGTCCTCGTCCCAGCCACCCAGGCGCTCGAACACCGCCCGTGAGGTCAGCAGCAGGGAGCCGCTGACCCAGTCGACGGCGAGTATCCCCTTGATCTGCTCCGGCGGTGTCCGGGGATCGGGATAGCGTTGCGGGCGCAACCAGCGCAGCAGGGTACGGATCGCCGGGCTGAAGGTGGCGAGACTGGTGAAGGGGCCGAAGGCGCGCTGCAGCCGGCCACGGTCGTCGTATTGCGGGGCGCTGAGGATGGCCCACTCTGCATGTTCACGCGCGGCCTGCCACAGCGCCTGCAGGTTGGGCCAGTCGCACACCACGTCGGGGTTCATGAACAGCAGCCAGTC
>JANTHH010000071.1 GCA_024762485.1 Chromatiales bacterium | reverse complement strand
TCGAGCTGCTGATCGCGGTCATGCTCTCGGCCCAGGCCACGGACAAGGGGGTGAACAAGGCCACCGCCCGGCTTTTCCCGGTCGCCAACACCCCGCAGGCGATACTCGATCTCGGTGAAGAGGGACTGAAGGAGTACATCAAGACCATCGGCCTGTTCAACACCAAGGCGGCAAACATCATCAAGACCTGCCGCATCCTCATCGACAAGCACGGTGGCGAGGTGCCGGACAACCGGGCTGACCTCGAGGCACTGCCCGGCGTCGGGCGCAAGACCGCCAATGTGGTGCTCAACACCGCCTTCGGCCAGCCCACCATGGCAGTGGACACCCATATATTCCGGGTGGCCAACCGAACCGGCATCGCGCCCGGGAAGACGGTGCTGGAAGTGGAAAAAAAGCTGCTGCGCCTGATTCCGAAGGAATTCCTGCACGACGCCCACCACTGGTTGATCCTGCTTGGCCGCTACACCTGCACCGCCCGCAAGCCACGCTGTGGTTCCTGCCCCATCGAGGACCTGTGCGAGTACCGCCACAAGACCGACTGAGCGATCTGTTCAGCGAACGGCGACTGGGATAAGGTCCGCAGATCCATCTCGGAGTATCCGTCCCGTGTTCACCCAAGACAGAAACCGTATGCGGCAGTTCTTCGTCGATGCCTGGCGCAAGCACCGTGCAGGAGAGTCGATGCAACCACTGGAGAATCTGGTTGCCGGCGTCATCCTGGACCATCCCGAATATCAGCCCCTGCTGGAGCAGACGGCAGCCGATCTCGGGCAGGATTTCTCCTCGGCCAGTGGCGAGTCCAACCCCTTTCTGCACATGGGCATGCACATCAGCATCCGCGAACAGCTGTCCATCGACCGCCCCAGCGGCATCCGCACGATCTATCAGCGCCTGGCCGCCGGCACCGGGGATGCACATGCCTGCGAGCACCAGGTGATGGCCTGTCTTGAAAAGGTGCTGTGGGAGGCACAGTGCGCCGGCAAGGCACCGGATGACCAGGATTATCTCGACTGTCTGCAACGGCTTCTGCCGTAGCCCCAGGCCCATGCCGTTACCTCCTGTGTCCTGGCAGACAGACGGCCTGCCGGGGCCGGGGAGCACTGAAATAAACTGTCACCGACCACGGTCTTTGTGAACAGGATCAAGGTATACGCGGCTCACAGGAACCCCGTTCCGGGCTTGCACTCCAAGATCCCGTGCGCCAGAGTCCTGCACACCCGGATACGGGAACCGCAGAACCGGCGATAAGGCGCCAACGTATTTTCACGCATCAACATGATTTATCACCAAGGAGTGAATCAGATGAGCAAGAAGACCAAACTGAACCCCATTGCCGCCACTGTTGGCGCTGCAGTCACCGGCACCCTGCTGATCGCAGGCAGCGTGAACGCCGCTGAAAATCCCTTCGGCGTGAACGAGATGAAAAGCGGTTACATGCAACTCGCCGGCATGGAAGGCAAGTGCGGTGGCAGCATGAACAAGTCCTCCGAAGGCAAGTGCGGCGGCAGCATGAACAAGTCCTCCGAAGGCAAGTGCGGCGGCAGCATGAACAAGTCCATGGAAGGCAAGTGCGGTGAAGGCATGAAGAAGTCCTCCGAAGGCAAGTGTGGCGAGGGCAAGTGCGGTGGCAGCATGAAGAAGTCCTCCGAGGGCAAGTGCGGTGGCAGCATGAACAAGTCCACTGAAGGCAAGTGCGGCGGCAGCATGAAGAAGTCCTCCGAAGGCAAGTGTGGCGAGGGCAAGTGCGGCGGCAGCAAAAAGTAAGTTGACACGACCTGGCCTGTTGGCCATGGACCGACAGTCACACGGCAGCCTCGGCTGCCGTGTGACTGTAGAACACCACGACAGACAAGCTCCGGAGCAACCATGAGCACCCAATCCTTCCCGGTAACTGGAGCCGGACTCGGCTACCGCCGCGCACTGATGGATGAGATCGCCGAGCAGCAGCCGCAGCAGATCGGCTTCATGGAGCTGGCACCGGAGAACTGGATCGGCATCGGCGGGCAGATGAAACGCCGCCTGCGCGAGATGACCGAACGTTACCCCTTCGTCTGTCACGGGCTGTCACTCTCCATAGGCAGCCCCTCCCCGCTGGACGAACAACTGGTTCGATCCATCAAGAATTTCATGGCCGAACATGATATCCGCTGCTACACGGAGCACCTCTCCTACTGCAGCGACAACGGCCACCTGTACGACCTTTTGCCCATCCCCTTTACCGAGGAGGCCGTGCACTACGTGGCGGCACGCATCCGCCGCGTCCAGGACATCCTCGGTGAGCGCATCGGCATGGAGAATGTCTCCTACTATGCGGACGCCTCCGCTGACACCCCGGGTGCGCTGAGCGAGATCGACTTCATCAATGCGGTGATCGCCGAGGCCGACTGCGGCCTGCATCTCGACGTCAACAATATCTACGTCAACAGCATCAATCACCGCTACGACCCGGTCGAATTCCTCAAGGCACTGCCCGGCGAGCGGGTGATGTACGTGCACATCGCCGGCCACTACGAAGAGGCCGAGGATCTGCGTGTCGACACCCACGGTGCCGACGTCATCGACCCCGTTTGGCAACTCCTCGACACGGCCTATGACACCTTCGGCGTCATGCCAACGCTGCTCGAGCGGGACTTCAACATCCCGCCCCTGGAGACGCTGCTGTTGGAGGTCGAACAGATCACCGAGGCACAGAAACGCTGGGGTATGCGCCATGACCGCGCCGTCGTCTGAACAGCCCGACTTCATCGCGCTGCAGCGCGCCTTCACCGATCACATCCGCAGGCCGGAGCAACACCCGCGACCACCGCAGATCGAAGACCGGCGCATGGCCATCTACCGTGAGCTTTTCTTCAACAACGTCGAGGGCTTCATCAGTACGGCCTTTCCGGTGCTGCGCACCATCACCCCCGACGACACCTGGCTGCGGCGGGTACGCGACTTCTTCGCCGGTCACCGCTGCGAAACGCCCTATTTCGCCGAGATTGCCGAGGAATTCCTCGCCTGGCTGCAGCACGAGCGCGGCGAACATCCGGACGACCCCCCCTTCATCCGCGAACTGGCCCATTACGAATGGGTGGAACTGGCACTGAGCACCAGCGATGCAGACGAGGATCTCCCCCCCCTCGACCGCAATGGCGACCTGATGGCCGGGCGCCCGCTGATATCGCCCGTGGCCTGGCACCTGGCCTACAGCTATCCGGTACATCGCATCGGCCCGGATTTTCTGCCGGAGGCCCCCGGTGAGCACCCCACTTTCCTCTCCGTTTATCGCGACCGCGACGACCAGATCCACTTTCTCGACATCAACGCCGTGACCTACCGCCTTCTCGACCTGATGAAAGAAAACCCCACGCTTACAGGTCTTGATCTCATGAAGGTGATCGCTGCGGAAATGCAACATCCCCAACCCGAACAGCTCATCGCACATGGTGAACCACTGCTCGAGGACCTGCGCAATCGCAACATCATCATCGGTACCCGGCTCGACTGATACCGGTCCTGCCATCCATAAAAAACACAAGATGAGGAGATGGGAGACATGATGGCGATATTCCTGCGCCTGCAGCACCTGCTCGACAGCACCAGGTCAGTGGATTTTCTCGCACCACTGGCACTGCGCCTCTACCTGGCACCGGTATTCTGGGTCGCCGGCATGAACAAGCTCAACGGCTTCGACGACGTGGTGGCCTGGTTCGGCAACCCCGACTGGGGGCTGGGCCTGCCCATGCCCTGGGTGATGGCCGCGCTCGCCACCGGCACCGAGGTTGCCGGCGCTGTGCTGCTCCTTATCGGCCTGGGCGTGCGCTGGATCAGCATCCCGCTGATGGCCACCATGGTGGTCGCCGCCGTCACCGTCCACTGGCAACATGGCTGGCAGGCCATCGCCGATGCCAAGAGCCCCTTCCCGCCGGCCGATATCGACCAGGCCATGCAGCGACTGGAGGCTGCGCGCAACCTGCTGCAGCAGCACGGTGACTACGAGTGGCTGACCGGCAGCGGCAGTTTCGTCATCTCGAACAACGGCATCGAATGGGCAGCGACCTACTTCATCATGCTGCTGACCCTGTTCTTCATCGGCGGTGGCCGCTATGTCAGCCTCGACTACTGGCTGCGCCGTCGTTTCATGCCCTGAGCCGGGTCACCGGCAAAATCTTCCGGAGCGTCTACACTAGTGCCTGAGTGTTGCACTCAGTTATTTCCAGCCCAGGGAGACCGTGAAATGGCAAATGTTCTGAAAACCGCGAAGGATCCTGCCGCCTGGTGGGGTAAGGGGGCGGAGGCCTTCACCGAGATACTTGAGGATTCGAGGGATCCGGCCGCTCAGAGATATGACCCCAATGCCAACCTGGAGACCTTGCCGCCCTGGTCCATGGCAATGGGCGAAGAGGTGGCCGATGCCCTCGGCATCGAGATGACCGAGGACCACTGGGAAGTGGTGCTGCTGCTACGCGACTATTACTGCGACAGCGGCTCTCTCGCAGGCGCCCGGCAAATGCTGGACGCCCTGGCCAGGGAGTTCGCAGAGGACGGCGGCAGGCGTTTCCTGTATCGCCTGTTCCCGGGCGGCCCTGTCACCCAGGGTTCCCTGATCGCCGGCATTCCACTGCCAGCCAGTACTGTGGACGCCTCCTTCGGAACCGCCCACTGAGACCACTCCCCCACTCAGTGGCGGCTTGAAATCCCCCGGCAATGCCGCATTATTAGCGGTTTTGCCGGCGGGATTTTTCTTTTGCCCGGCCATCGATCGAGCACATCACCGTGGACCAGGCCAAACCACTCTTCAGTTACCGTCGTTACTGGGCGCACAAGTTCACCCCCGCCCCTTTCCTGCCCATGTCGCGGGAGGAGATGGATGCACTTGGCTGGGACAGCTGCGACATCATCCTGGTCACCGGCGACGCTTACGTGGACCACCCCAGCTTCGGCATGGCGGTAATAGGCCGCACCCTGGAGGCCCAGGGCTTTCGCGTCGGCATCATCGCCCAGCCGGACTGGAACTCGGCTGACGACTTCCGGAAGCTGGGCAGGCCCAATCTTTATTTCGGGGTGACGGGCGGCAACATGGATTCCATGGTCAACCGCTACACCTCTGAGCGCCGGGTCCGCTCCGATGACGCCTACACCCCAGGGGGTGAAGGCGGCAAACGACCGGACCGGGCGGTGCTGGTCTACAGCCAGAGATGCCGCGAGGCCTTCAGTGACGTGCCGGTGGTGATCGGCGGCATCGAGGCCTCACTGCGCCGCATCGCCCACTTCGACTACTGGCAGGAGAAGGTGCGTCGATCGGTGCTGCCCGACAGCAAGGCCGACATCCTGCTGTTCGGCAACGCCGAGCGCGCCATCGTCGAGCTGACCCACCGGCTGGCCTCCGGCGAGGACATCCGCGACATCACCGACCTGCGCGGCACTGCCTTCATGCGCCGCACCGTGCCAGGGGACTACACGGTGATCGATTCCAGCGAGATCGACGAGCCGGGCGAGATCCATCCGGAGCCCTCGCCCTACCAGGACAGCACCCAGTCCCCGGCCTGTGCCGGGCAGCAGAACACGGCAGGAGACGACCAACCCACTGTCATCAAGTTCGAGCGCCGTCCCCGCGGCCTGGACCGGGAGCGTACGGTAGTGCGCCTGCCCGGCTTCGAACAGGTGAAGGCCGACCCGGTGCTCTATGCCCACGCCTCGCGCATCCTCCATCTGGAGTCCAACCCCGGCAACGCCCGTGCCCTGGTGCAGCGTCACGGCGACCGCGAACTGTGGGTCAACCCGCCGCCGCTGCCGCTGCGCACCCCCGAACTGGACGGTGTGTTCGAGCTGCCCTACCAGCGGGTGCCGCACCCGGCCTATGGTGACGCGCGCATCCCCGCCTACGAGATGATCCGTTTCTCCATCAACATCATGCGCGGCTGCTTCGGCGGCTGCTCGTTCTGCTCCATCACAGAGCACGAGGGACGGATCATCCAGAACCGCTCTGAAAAGAGCATCCTCAAGGAGATCGAGACCCTGCGCGACACGGTGCCGGGCTTCACCGGCAACATCTCGGACCTGGGCGGTCCCACCGCCAACATGTGGCGGCTGGCCTGCAAGGACCCGAAGATCGAATCCTCCTGCCGTCGCCTGTCCTGCGTCTATCCCGGCATCTGCAAGAACCTCGATACCGACCAGATGCCGCTGGTGCGGCTCTACCGCAAGGCCCGTGCACTGCCGGGGGTGAAGCGGGTGTTCATCGCCTCCGGCCTGCGCTACGACATCGCCGTGGAGACACCCGAGTACGTCAAGGAACTGGTCAGCCACCACGTCGGCGGCTATCTGAAGATCGCCCCCGAGCACACCGAGGGCGGCCCGCTGTCGAAGATGATGAAGCCGGGCATGGGTACCTACGACCGCTTCAAGGCGATGTTCGACAAATATTCCAAAGAGGCCGGCAAGGAGCAGTACCTGATCCCCTACTTCATCGCCGCCCACCCGGGCACCACCGATGAAGACATGATGAACCTGGCGCTGTGGCTGAAGCAGCATGGTTACCGTGCCGACCAGGTGCAGGCCTTTCTGCCCTCGCCCATGGCACTGGCCTCCACCATGTGGCATACCGGGCGCAATCCACTGCGACGGGTCGACCGCGACAGCGAGGTCGTCTATTCACCCAAGGGCGCCCGCCAGCGGCGGCTGCACAAGGCCTTCCTGCGCTATCACGACGCCGAGAACTGGCCGCTGCTGCGCGAGGCGCTGAAGAAGATGGGCCGCTCCGACCTCATCGGAAACGGCAAAAAGCACCTGATCCCCAGCTGGCAACCCAAGGGCACCGGCGACAACCCCGAGGGCGTGCGCGGCGCAAAGGGCATCAAGCCGTTCCGTACCAAGCACACCGGCCAGCCAGGCGCCGCCCGGCAGCGGAAAACCCGCCGCCCCGGCAAACCCCGTCGCAGCTGATTTCACGATGGCCGGCATATGGCCGGACTGGAGACCTTTCCCCCGAGGGGTCTAAACTGTCAGCTGAGCGGTGGCACCAACGGCCAACGCCACCCCACGACAACCGGACCCCGACCATGCGACTGCAATTCCGCCAGATTATCCTCAGCCTGTTGATCCTGTTCGGCACCGGTGCCGGCCACGCCGAGGTACTGGTCCTGGTACATGGCTGGGCCTCGGATGCCGGCACCTGGTATCGCAGCGGGGCAATGGCACCGCTGCTGGCCCGCGGCTGGAGCGATGGCGGGGTGCTGGTGAACGGCCCCGCTGGACCGGGACTGCTGCCGGTCCAGTCCGATAGCCGCGGACAGGTCATCTACCGCAGCCAGCTGCCGGCCGAGGCCCCGTTGTCGTTGCAGGCGGACCTACTGGCCGCCCAGTTGGCCTGGGTGCAGTCCCGTCATCCCGATGAGCGGGTGATACTGGCCGGACACTCGGCGGGAGCGGTGGTGGCCAGGACCACGCTGGTGACCGGGCGCGCACCCAACGTCGACACCCTCGTCAGCATCGCCGGCCCCAACCTGGGCACCCCCAGCGCCGTCGAGGGCCTGGAGATCGTCGACAGCAAGCCTTTCTTCTGCCCCGGTCCCGGCATCGACATGCTGAAGCACTTCATCGGGGGCAGCGATTACGAATACCTGCGTGATTCCTACCCCGCACTGGTCGACCTCGCACCCCTCACCCTGACCGGATGGCTCAATCAGCAACGGCATCCCGACATCAGCTATCTCGCCGTCATCCACGAGATCCCCGGTGCGGCAGGTGACGAACTGGTGCCGGCCAGCAGCCAGGATCTCAACCAGGTACCCGCCCTGCGTGGCCGCGCCGCCGTCATCGTCCTGCCGGTGGGCCACCAGCTGAACCCGGCCGATGGTCTCACGCTGGCACAGAACCTTACCCTGCAAATAAAAACACCCGACGCCTGAGGCGCCGGGTGCGATCCGCTCTCGTCATTCGATGAGGCGTGGTCAGTCGGTCTTGAAACGACCCACCAGGCTCACCAGCTGCTCTGCATGGAGGGCCAGGGCCTTGCTGGACTCGGAATTGTTGATCGCATCCTGGGCCGTCTGTTCCGACGCGCGCGAGATGTTCACCACGTTCTGATTGATATCCTCCGCCACATGGCTCTGCTGCTCGGCGGCGGTGGCAATCTGATTGCTCATCGCCGAGATGGTATCCATGGATTCGGTGATCTGGTTCAGCACCTCGCGCACCGCCTCGGCCCGCGCCTCGCTCTCGGCGGCCTGATTGCGGCTCTGATCCATCACCGCCACGGTGTCGTTCACGCTGGAGCGCAGGCTGGAGATCATGTCGTTGATCTCCTGGGTCGACTCCTGGGTCCGCTTGGCCAGTTCACGTACCTCGTCGGCGACCACGGCGAAACCACGCCCCTGCTCACCCGCACGGGCAGCCTCGATAGCGGCATTGAGTGCCAGCAGATTGGTCTGCTCGGCAATGCCCCGGATCACGTCCAGCACGGTACCGATACGCCCGGTGTCGTCATCCACGCGCTTGACGATCTCGGAGGCCGACTGCACCTCGCCCGACAGACGCTTGATGCTATCCACCGCTTCGGTGACCACGTGCTGACCGTCGCGGGCCTGCTGCTCTGCCAGATCCGCGGCACGGGCGGCGGAAACGGTATTCTGCGCGACCTCGTGCACCGTGGCCGACATCTCGGTCATGGCGGTGGCGATCTGGGTGCTGTCCTCCTGCTGCTGGCGGATGGCCGCGCTGGTGTGCTCAGCCGTCGACGCCAGCCCCTCGGCGGCGCTTCCGACCTCCTTCACCGCGCCCGAGACCTCGCGCACGAGATTCTGCACCGTGCGCACGAACAGGTTGAAGCCGTGTGACAGCTCGGTGACCTCGTCCTTGCCGTCTTCCGGCAGGGCGACGGTCAGGTCGCCGTCACCCTCGGCGATCTCGCGCATGGAGCGGGCCGTGGACTTCAACGGACGCACCACATTCTGGCTGATCAGCCAGATCAGCAATGAACCCCCGAGGACTCCGATGATGCCCATCGCCCACATGATCTTCTTGATCAGCGAAAGCTGCTCGATATAGAAGGTCCGGTCCTTGGCCACCTGGAGCACACCGATCGGCTCACCGGAATAATTGGTGATCACGTCCGCATAGACACTGACCGGCTTGCCGTTGATCTCATCCTGCACGATACGGCTGTCACCGTGCAGTACCGATCTCAGCCCCGCATCGTCCAGCACCGACTCCCGCCCCAACGTGGTGGCGAAGGGTGCCATGCTGCCATCACGATCGAGATGCAGCGCCAGCGAGACATTGTGCGCCTTGCTGTAGTCGTCGAAGAAGGCCTGGCCGAAGGACATGCCGAATTCCACCGAACCCAGGTGCTGGCCGGCCTTGGAGATCGGCACCATGCCACGGATGCCCAGGCCGGCACGACCGACTTCGAGTCCGGTGATCGGCTTGCGGCTGGTATTGGTTTCCACCACGGTCTTGCGGAAACCGGAGAGATCGTCTCCGAACTTGGCCGGCTTGTGCACCCGCAGGAAGGAGGTGGCCGGCGGCGTGTGGAACTGGAACTGACGCACGCCATAATCTTTCTTCAGCTGCGCAAAGCCGGGCACGAAGAGTGCGGCAAGGGCCTCGCGGTCGCCCGCGGCCATCGCATCCTGCACCTGCGGCATACCCGCCACCAGGGCACTCATCGCCTGGGCCTCACTGCCTGTGGCGGCGATCGACGACTTGATATTGTTGAAGATACTGCTCAATTCGCGCTGTTCTGCCGTGTCCAGCATGTGCAGCACGGTGCTATAGATCAGCGTGAATACCACCACCGTGGCGATTACCGCACCACCTGCAAGAGTGCCGACGAAACGCGGCACGATGGGAATTTTTCTCAACATGGGCTAGCCCCTGGTCTCGTGACTCGTGTGGGCATTAGCGACACAGAGGAGGATTTCTTGAGTGTGGCCGGAAGCTGAACTGGAACGATGCCCTGGCGGGATCAGGGCGTACCGGCCACCAGTGACCTGACCAGTGCGCTGCCTTCCGGCGGCACCGGCTCGCCGAACCAGATCCCGATATGGCCGGCATCGGCATGGGCCACCAGGGCGAGTACCCAGTCACCGTCCCGGAAACGGACATGCACGGCCTGGTTGGGCACCAGCCCGTGACGGGGTCCGATCTCCAGGCACAGACCCTCGGCGCTGACATCCAGTACCCTGGCGGGCATCTCCCGCCGCTTGCTGGTGCGGAGGGTCACCACTGAGCCGGTCGGCAGCAGCCTTGGATGACGGCGATGCTCGGTTATCGGGTCATGACCCGCCCGCCCGGGGTCCTCTCCCTTCTGCGGCTCGCCGAGATCACTCCCACGCCTGTGACGTTTCTTTATCACCCCTGCATGCCTCTCCTGCTGGATCCATCGGATATCGTAGTCCTTCATGGACATTCCGCCAGTGAATCCCGGGGTTTCGTGTCCCACTTCAAGGTTCTGTGCGACGTGACAAAACCGGCCGCTGATACGAGACCGACTTTTCATCCGGTCAGCCAAATTGACGCCTGAATCGCGAGACACCAAAACCGAACACCAGGCTGCCGAGCAGGGCGAGGCCCAGCAGGGAATCCCAGATGGTCTGCAAACCCACCCCCTTCATGAGGATGCCGTAGGACATCTCTATGTAATAGGACAAGGGCGACAGGTACATTGCCTGGCGCAGTGCATAAGGCATCGCCTCGGGTGGCGTCCAGGCACCGGAGAGCAGCAGCAGCGGCATCATGATGAGGATCACCAGCATCACCACCTGGCCGAGGGTGCGGCTGAGGGTGGCGATGAACAGCCCCAGGCCGGCGGTGGCGAAGACATAGAGTGCGGTGACCGCGAAAAACAGCGGGATGCTGCCCTTGATGTGCAGCCCGAAGACCGTGACGATGATCATGAACAGGCTGACCGCGGCACCGCCAAGGATGATCAGTCCCATCGCCAGCACCTTGGGCAGCATGATCTGCGCCGAGGTCAGCGGCGAGACCGCCAATTGCTCGATGGTGCCGCGCTCCTTTTCGCGTACCGCGGCGGCAGCGGGCAGCATCAGCGCCAGCATGGTGATCACCGTCAACAGCTCGGAGATCGACATGAACCAGGGATCCACCTGATTGGGGTTGTAGTAGACCCGGTGCCGGTCCAGGATCAAGGGTACCGCCTGCAGCTGCACCTCCCCCAGCCCCAATCGCTGCTGTGCCTGCTCCATGCCATAGCGGGCAACGATCTGCCCGGCATAGGTCGTCACCAGGGTGCCGAGTGTCGAATTGCTGGCATCCACCTGCAGCTGCACGGCGACACGCCTGCCACGCATCAGATCGCGCTGGAAGTCGGCGGGGATATCGAGCACCGCCAGGACCTTGCCCCGGTCCAGCAGTTCCCTTGCCGTTCCATCGTCAAAGATCCCCCCCCGCAGATCGAAATAAGGCGGACGGAATCGGTAGATGAGCTCACGGGAGGCCGCACTGTGATCATGGTCCATCACCACGATCGAGGCCTGGTTGAGATCCATGCGGATCCCCGACCCGGCGATATAGATATCCGCGGTAAAGAAATAGACGATGACAATCAGCAGTATCGGATCACGGGAGAGCTGCTTGAGCTCCTTGAGCGTCATCGCGGACAGGCGGTCCAGCCACAGCAGCAGTGACCCGTTCATTGTCTCGGCCGCTTGTGGAAACTGAGCAGGCCGATGATCCAGATGATCGCGGCGTAGATCAGCAGGCTCAGCACGTTGCCCCACAACACCGACCAGCCGAGGCCCTTGAGAAAACTTCCCCAGACGATATCCAGGTAATAGACCGCCGGGAACAGGTGCGACTCGAACTGGGTCGCCGGGTCCATCGACTCGATGGGCACCAGCAGGCCGGAATAGAGCATCGCCGGGATGAAGGTGACCACCATGGTCA
>JANTHH010000070.1 GCA_024762485.1 Chromatiales bacterium | reverse complement strand
TGCTGACCCGCGAAGGCGAGCTGCGCATCGCCAAGCGCATCGAAGATGGCCTGAACCAGGTCAGCGCCGCGGTCTCCACCTTCCCGCCTGCCGTCGATCGCATGATCGAGATGTTCGACAAGGTCGATGCGCAGGAGAGCCGTCTCAGCGACGTCATGAGCGGCTTCAACGATTTCGAGGAAGTCACCGAGCCCCCACGCCCGGCGCCGCCCAAGGCGGCCGACGATGATGATGAGGCCGAAGTCGACACCGGTCCCGACCTGGAACTGGTTGCCGAGAAGCTTGCCGAACTGCGCAAGCAGCACAAGGCCTGGAAACGCGCCCTGGCAAAGGGTGGCAACGACGACAAGGCCCGCAAGATCGGCCAGAAAGTGTCAGATGCCTTTCTCGAGTTCAAGCAGACCCCCGCCGTCTTCATCGAACTGGGCAATATCCTGCGCGATGCCGTTGCACGCATCCGCGAGCAGGAGAAGATCATTCTCGAGCTGTGCGTCAACCGCGCCGGCATGCCACGCCGTGACTTCATCACCTCGTTCCCGAAAAATGAAACCAATCTTGAATGGCTGGACCAGTTCACCAGCAAGAAGGGTTACGGTTCAGCACTGAAGGCATATGCCGAGGATATTCATCGCGCGCAGAAAAAACTGCTCGAGATCGAGGAGCAATCCGGCCTGCCGATCAGTGACATCAAGGAGATCAACCGTCGCCTGTCCATCGGCGAGGCCAAGGCACGCCGCGCCAAGAAGGAGATGGTCGAGGCCAACCTGCGCCTGGTGATCTCCATTGCCAAGAAATACACCAACCGTGGGCTGCAGTTCCTCGACCTGATCCAGGAGGGCAACATCGGCCTGATGAAGGCGGTGGACAAGTTCGAATACCGTCGCGGCTACAAGTTCTCGACCTATGCCACCTGGTGGATCCGCCAGGCCATCACCCGCTCCATCGCGGATCAGGCCCGCACCATCCGCATCCCGGTGCACATGATCGAGACCATCAACAAGCTGAACCGCATCTCCCGCCAGATGATCCAGGAGATGGGCCGCGAGCCCACCCCGGAGGAGCTCTCCGAGCGCATGGAAATGCCCGAAGACAAGGTGCGCAAGGTGCTGAAGATCGCCAAGGAACCCATCTCCATGGAGACCCCCATCGGTGACGATGAAGACTCGCATCTTGGTGACTTCATCGAAGATCAGGGCGCCATCTCCCCCGTCGAGATGGCCACCATGGAGGGCCTGCGCGAGGCGACCCAGAACATGCTGGGGGGACTGACCTCGCGCGAGGCCAAGGTCCTGCGCATGCGTTTCGGCATCGACATGAACACCGACCATACCCTCGAGGAAGTGGGCAAGCAGTTCGACGTCACCCGCGAGCGCATCCGCCAGATCGAGGCCAAGGCACTGCGTAAACTGCGTCACCCTTCACGTTCCGAGCGACTGCGCAGCTTCCTCGATGGTGACTGACAACACCTGCAACTGCGTCAACCACACCAGAATGCCGGCTCCGTGCCGGCATTTTTTTGGCCTGCAGCTGCCCGCCCCTGCCCTCGTCCATCAATCGTTCTCAGCGACAAATCGCAATGACGGCCACATCCCGAGGCGCTAGGCTTGGCGGAACAACGAGACCAAGGAGAGCCCCATGGCCCTGGACCGCGGAACCCGCATCTACACAGGCATACTCATCGCCTTCATAGCCCTGCTGGCTGGCCTTTGGGCCATCGACCACGACTGGCGCGCGGGTGAACTCAACGACATCCTCCAGGACGACCCCGAGATCGCGGCCTACCCCTTCCCCTTTCGCGTGATCTCTGTGAGCAACGGTGTTGCGGTGGTCGGCAGTCCGCGCTCTCCGTCCTTTTCAGTCCTGCACTTCCTCGCCATCACTGATCCGCATTTGTCCAACCTGGATCCGGATGACCCTGCTGTCATAGCTGCGCAGAAACGACTGGCCCACATCCAGGGCAAGGTGGCCAAGCGACTGAAGCAGGAGCCGGACATTGAGCGCATCCGCTGGCAGCTGGACAGCCAGTGGTTCCATGAGCACGGCGTGAATGTGGGCGGCTGAACAGATGAAGAGGCTGACGCCTCTGTGCTTACTGGCAGAATCTGCTGGGGACCAGCGCGAACAGGGTGAAATTGGTGGGCCCACCAGGACTCGAACCTGGGACCAAGGGATTATGAGTCCCCTGCTCTAACCAACTGAGCTATAGGCCCTTGCGGCATGACCGGGGCTGGGGGCCAGACCCGGTGTGCGCCGATGTCTGGGTGACTTGGCGCGGCGCAAGGATAACAGATTGCCGCGTCATCCGCTTAGTACGGCCCGGACATCACGCCTCGTGATCGAGTGACCGCAGATAGCGGTAAAGCGTGCGTTCGCTGACGCCCAGCCGAACGGCGGCCTTGGCACGATGCCCGCCACACGCGTCGAGGGCCTGCTGGATCTCCGCTTCCGGTGGCACACCGCGACGGCGGCTCGCCCGCACTTGCGGGACAGTGCCCGGCATTCCCGGTGAATGGCTTCTCATCGCCGGCTCGATGACGATGTGGTCCGTGGTCAGCGCCCCGCCACAGGCCAGCACATGGGCACGTTCGAGGACATTCCTCAATTCACGGATGTTGCCGGGGTAGTCGTGGCTCAGCAACGCCTCGATGACGGCGGGCGAGAGTGGCAGGTTCGCCTCGCCATCGGGCATCTGACCCAGCAGGTGTTCTGCCAGCAGCGGGATGTCGTCCTTGCGCTCCCGCAGCGAGGGCAGTTTCACCGGAAAGGCGCTGAGGCGGTAATACAGGTCTTCGCGGAATTCCTTTTCCACCACCCGGGCGCGCAGATCCCGGTTGGTGGCGGCGATCACCCGGACATCCACCTGCTTGTATTCGGTTCCACCGATGCGGCGAATACAGCCGCTCTCCAGTACCCGCAGCAACTTGGTCTGCAATACCAGCGGCAATTCACCGATCTCGTCGATCAGCAGCGTACCGCCATCGGCCCGCTCGAAAAGACCGGGCTTGCGGACGCTGGCACCGGTGAATGCACCCTTCTCATAGCCGAACAATTCACTTTCGATCAGCTGTTCGCCGAGGGTGCCGCAGTCCACCACCACGAAAGGCTTGGCGCGGCGCTCGGAAAAGTGGTGGATATATTCGGCGACGCGCTCCTTGCCGGTCCCGCTCTCGCCCTCCAGCAACACGATGGTACGGGTCGGGGCCACCCGCTGCAGCAGACTGGTCATCCGCAGGAATTGGGGGGAATTGCCCACCAGCAGGGCCACGTCGTCATCGTGCGACTTGACCACCTGCATGAACTCGCCCATGTACAGAACCTCGCCATCCTCTCCGCGGATGGGAGACGCCTGCAGCTGAACATGCTCCTCACGATTGTGCTGATCATAATGGATGTGCATGACCTGCACAGGCTGGCCGCTGCGGAAAACCTCTTCCAGCGGGCAGTGTTCACCATGCTGGCTGCAGGGGACGTCCGAATGATGCGAGACCTGGTGACAGGTGCGTCCGACGACACCCTGCGGGCCGACACCGTACTGGCGCTGGTAGGCCCTGTTGGCGGCGACGATCTTGTAGTTGCGGTCGATGACCACGAAGGGATTTGGAATGACGTCGATCAGTTGTTCACAGCTGGGGGCGATCACGGGCTGCTCGTCGTCCTCTTGCATGGCGTCTCCACCTCATTTGTCATGACATATATGACAGAACTGTCATGACAAATGAGTATGGCAGACCCGGCCGATATTGCCAGCCAGCCCCGCCGCCGCATGAAACGGCAGCGGGGTGGTGACTCATTTCAACTTCATGATGCCCATGGCCTTGAGTACATACTTCTCATAGATTGGCTCGCTGGTACCCTTCTTCATCTTGCGGATGAAGTACTTCTCGAAAGCAATCTTCGCCAGATGCACCCACTTGCCCTTCTTCATCCAGGCGGTGTTGCGCGGCGGAATCTGCGGCATGGCGACGAAGGCCACGCCGGTGTCACCCATGTCCGCCAGGCAGATAGCATTCCACGTGGCGGTGGTGGAAGGTGCCTTGCCCTCGATGTCGTCCTTGATGTTGTGCGAGGTTGCCGTGACCATGGACTCGATCATATAGCCGGTCTTGGGTGTGCCCGTGGGGACCGGAGTGGCCTCCACCGGTGGGATGGCGATGCAGACACCGACGGAGTAGATGTTATTCCACTTCGGATTGCGCTGATACTCATCGACCTTGACGAAGCCCCGTGGGTTGACCAGATCCTCGCCCACTGCGGCGACCGCATCCACGCCCTTGAATGCCGGCAGCATCATGGAAAATTTGAAGGGCAGTTCGTGCTGCTTGATCACCTCACCGGCATCATTGTGCTCATCCACGAACATCTTGCCTTCTTCCACCTTGGTTACCTTGGCATTGCAGATCCATTTCATGTGCTTGCTGCGCAGCTCGGACTCCAGCATGGTCTTGGAATCCCCCACACCGCCAAGGCCCAGGTGGCCGATATAAGGCTCGGAAGTGACATAGGTCATGGGCACCTGGTCGCGGATCTTGCGCTTGCGCAGGTCGCTGTCCATGATGAAGGCGAACTCGTAGGCCGGACCGAAGCACGAGGCCATCTGTACGGCACCGACAACAACCGGGCCCGGATCATCGAGCAACTTCTTCCATTCACCGTATGCGGTCTCGGCATGCCCCAGGGTGCATACCGACTGGGTATGTCCACCTTCCGGCCCCAACCCCTCGACCTCGTCAAAGGCCAACTTTGGCCCGGTGGCGATGACCAGGTAGTCATAATCCAGTACACGGCCATCCGCCAGCTCCACCTGGTTGTCGTCCGGGCGGATCTCCTTGGCGGCCACCGGGATGAAATCAATATTCTTCCGGCTCAGATACGGCTCGATCTCGAATGAGGTATCGCCACGTTCCCGCCAGCCCACGGCCACCCAGGGGTTGGAGGGCACAAAGTGAAACAGCGGCGTATTGGACACCACTGTGACCTGGTGGCCTTTGCCGAGGATTTCCTTGATTTCATACGCGGCGGGCATACCGCCCGTACTGGCGCCGATGATGACGACGTGTGCCATGACTTTCTCCTATGTGTTCTCTTTTATTTATTCAATGGGCAGGCAGCGCCGGCCCGGCCGATCAAAGATCTCGGTAAAACAAGGGCATAAAGCATGCCATCAAGACGCATTCCATTCGGAGCCGGCAGGTGACCCACCCTCCTGCAATCCAGGGCCGCACACGGCGAGCATGTCGGCCGACTGTCCACCGCGGATCATGACTGACAGACTCGGCCGACTCACTCTCCCTGTGCCGAGGACCCTGAAACCCGGCCGGCCGCGAACCGCCCGCCCTCATCACAGCGACCTTGTCGACGCTATCGTGAAAATAGACCATTTCATCCAGGGCCGGATGAAAATCATGACCAGACCTCCGTGGCGAGGCGCCACCTGAACCTGCTGTATGTCTGCTCTGCCTTCAGCATCCGGACAAGCCGGCATCCATGCCAGATACGTTGGCAGCCACGCAGCATTGGTCTGGGGGAGGAATAGCGGGGTGGTGCTTCAGGACGGAAACAGTCCGCGAAGAGAAAAAAGTAGCGACAGACAGGTTGCTCCGGACGTTCGCCGTCGCCCGACCAGAAGACCCTACCGGGCAACCTTCCCTGGGACGCTGCCAGCCCGGCCCTCCATGGCCGGGCGTTCGCTCTTCGCTCTTTCCGGAACGCTTCGCAGGCAGCCTTCCCTGGGGCGCTGCCAGCCCGGCCCTCCATGGCCGGGCGTTCGCTCAAATATTTAGTCCACTGGACTAAATATTTGAGCTCACCCCCCCGTATGACTCATGAAACGGATGACTTGGGCGCCATCGGCAAGACGGGTCTCGTCGAAGTCGTGTCCCTTGGGTTTGCGTGTAATCGCATCCAGTATGGCTGTGCGGAGCATCTCGTCGGAGCCGCCCTCACGCAGCGGGGCACGGAGGTCGACTGCATCGTCCTGCCCCAGGCACAGGTAGAGGGTGCCGGTACAGGTCAGGCGCACCCGGTTACAGGATTCACAGAAATTGTGACTGTAGGGGGTGATGAAACCGACCCTGTTTCCCAACTCCCGGACATCCGCATAACGGGACGGCCCCCCGGTCTGGTGATTGCTGTCCTCAAGGGTCCAGTGCTCTTCGAGGATGGCCCGCGCCTGGTCGAGTCGCATGAAATGGTCATCACGCAACTGCCCGATCTCACCCATGGGCATCGATTCGATCAGGGTCAGGTCATAACCTTGGTCACCACACCAGCCGAGCAGCCTGTTCAACTCGCCGTCATTGATGCCCTTCAGTGCAACGGTATTCACCTTGACCTGCATGCCCGCGGACCTGGCCGCTGCCATGCCCTCGAGGACAGGTGCAATATCCCCCAGGCGAGTCAGTGCCTGGAAACGTTCGGGATCAAGGGTATCGAGCGAGACATTCACCCGGCGCACACCACAATCGGCCAGTTCAGCGGCATAGCGTTTAAGCAGTGCCCCGTTGGTGGTGAGGGTCAGCTCATCCAGGCTGCCGTCCACCAAGCGACGCGACAGACCATGGAACAGGGTCATGATGTCGCGCCGCACCAACGGCTCGCCACCGGTGATGCGCAGCTTGCGCACGCCTTCGTCGATAAAAACCATGCACAAGCGCTGCATTTCCTCCAGCGACAGCAGCTCCCTGCGGGGCAGGAAGGTCATATCCTCGGCCATACAGTAGCTGCAGCGATAGTTGCAGCGGTCGGTGACCGAGACTCGCAGGTAATCGACGGTGCGGCCAAAGGGATCGCGCATGGAGGGTTCTCTACCGGCAGGTCAGGTGGTTGATTCTAGTGTTCCGGGGGTGTGAGGGCCACCCGGCAATAAATCAGGAATTGGCCAGGGGTCTGCTATATGCTTTGGTCGCAGTTGTAACCTGCAAAACCCCTGAAACCACTGGTCTGAATAAGGAGCCATCATGTCCCAGCGACCCTGTATCAGTGACGATGAACTCTACCACCTGCTGCGTGCCGACAATATCAAGGCATTCAACGAGGCCCGCGCGGCCGGCAAACCCTGCGAATTGTGCGGCACCGACCTGCGCAGCATGGACCTGCGCGGGATGGACGCCCGTGGCCTGGACATGAGCAACTGCTATCTGCGGCAGGCCGACTTGCGTGGACTCGACCTGTCGGAGACCAAGCTGGAGGGTGCCAGCATCCACACTGCGAAGATCTCCGGTGCGCTGTTCCCCAAGGCGCTGAGCGCCGAGGAGATCATGCTCTCGCTGACCCACGGTACGCGCATGCGCTATCGCTGAGGCAACAGCACCAACCCTGCATGACCGGCATACCAGAAGGGTGAGCGGGCCGCCTCGACTGTACCGGCCCGAATCGCCGCCTCGGCCCTGTGCTGGAGTCCGCCGTCACCGGACTGTCTGGAGAGCCGCAGCAGCAGCGCGCTGGGTGAAGGCAGATTGTCATCGAGCATGGCCGGGGTCTCCGCCATCCCCGGCAACAGGTCTGATTCGCTCGCCCGCCAGCCGTCATCCGAATGAAAGCGCCGCCACGCCATCGAGACCAGGGACGTCACCCGCTTGGCGTCTGCCCTGCCAGCCGGCAATTTCGCCCAGTCACTGAGGCCCGCGGCCACATAGGCATAATCGGAGAGCGCTGCCTGGCCAATGGGCCTGCCCCGATGAGTGGCCCGGTGGAGTTCACCGTCGAGCCACAGGGTCCCCACGAGAAAATCCCGCAGACGCTGTGCCGCCTGGGCATAACGCGGCTCATCCAGCGCCTGTGCCGCCTGCGACAGAGCGCTGAGCAGCAACCCGTTCCAGCCGGCAAGCTGTTTGTCATCCGCCGGCAGACCGCGGGACTGGCGTGCCTGCAACAGCCTCCCCCTGATGGCAGCCAGGCGACGTGTCATCGACGCCACATCACCCGCCGGCCCGGCAAGGGTGGCCGCATCATCGCCGGTCAGCGGCAGGTAACCGCCCTCGGTGGCCGGAACACCCTGCATCCGCCAGTGTCTCATGGCCAGATCGGCATCCGCGTCACCGAGCAGGGCACGCAATTCATCCCTGGTGAACAGGTAGTAACCGCCCTCGTGTCCCGCCGCATCCACTGCCGAGAGACTGGCGATGAAGCCGCCATCACGACCGGCCATGTCCCGCAGTACGAAATCCAGGGTGTCGCGGGCGACGGTGGCGTAGGACGGCTCGTCGAACACCTCAGCGGCACGGAGATACACCTGAACCAGCAGCGCCTGGGTGTAGAGCATCTTCTCGTAATGCGGGACCTGCCAGCTGGGGTCGACGGTATAGCGGAAGAAGCCGCCACCCAGATGGTCGCGCAGGCCCTCCTCGGCCATCTGCTGCAGGGTCAACTGCAGGAAGGCCGCCAGCCGCGGATCCGGCCAGTGGCGCTGCACCTCCAGTAACACCAGAATTTGCGGTGCCATCGGGAACCGGCTCTGCTCACCGAAGCCACCCTCCATCTCGTTGGCCAGCGTAAAGGTCTCCTGCCACAGTGCCTGCCGCAACGCCTCTGGCGACGGCTCCTCGCCACCCTCTGCCGCTGACCGCTCCTGCTGGAGCTCGAGATGGACGCGGCGGGCAAGATCACGGGTCTGTTCACGCTTCGTCTTCCACAGCTCATGCAGTTGCTCAAGCAGATCGACAAAACGCTCTCGCGGGGCATAGGTCAGTCCCACCAAGGGGTATCCCTCAGGGCTGACGAACACATTCAGTGGCCAGCCGGCCTGGCCCTGGGTGCGCTCGAGGAAATCGATGAGATGGGCATCCAGTGCCGGGTGCAACTCGCGATCGAGCTTGACCGGGATGAAATAGCGGTTGAGCAGCGCGGCCACCGCCGGGTCCCTGAAACTTTCGGACTGCATCACATGGCACCAGTGACAGGAGAAATAGCCACTGGAAATCAGCAACAGCTTGTCCTCGCTGCGCGCCCGTTCCAGCGCCTCGCGACCCCAGGACTGCCAGTGCACCGGGTCTTCCCCGTGCATGGCCAGATAGGGCGAGGGGCTATCAGCGAGCTGATTTTCCAGTGCCCAGGCAGGGACATGGCCAAGGGCGAAAAGAAACAGAAGGAGCAAGCGCATGCAGATTACCGAGGGATCAATGGCGGTGACGACACCCATTATGACCGCCGGGGGTATCAAGTTGTTGCGTCCCGCATGCAATGGCAACAAAAAAGGCGACCGCGAGGTCGCCTTTTCACAAAATCATCGCTGGCATTCTGCCAGCAATGGTCAACTCATGACTTCCGGCACATCAGGAACGATGGGCCGCCAGTACACGTCGTATGCCGACCAGGCCCAGGCCCAGCAGGAAGACAGAGCCCGGGATCGGGGTATTGCCCGTGATATCAGTATTGTCCACGTTCGAAACGGTGAACGAACTGGTGATGAACATCGCAAACACGTTGTCATCGTTGCTCGGGTTGTTGGTGTCGATCTGAAGGAAGGTATCACCCGGATTGATGAACGGGTTGGAATCGGATGCATTGCCGAGGGCTAGGTTGTAAAGCTCGTCATCGGTGCGATCCGTCGGCGTGGCCAGGGTGGAGCAATCAGGGTTGGTCGGGTCATCCCCGATGCCGCCAACTGTCATCAGGGCACTGTTGCCACCAGTGGGGCCACTGTCCTGGTCATTTGACTCGTCCTGACCACCCAGGCAGGTGGTGAGATTACGATTCACGGTGCTGTCCGTGGTGATGTCAACCACCGTGCTCTGGCTTGTTGATCCCACTTGGAAACTGAAGCTGGAGGCGAAGGAGACGATCAGGTCGCCACTGACATAGGGGTCGGCAAAACCCAGGGTCGTGGTATCACCCGTCGTGGCCAGCTCGCCATCCATGATGATGGAGGTCTGACCCGTGGTGGTGGCGTCTGAGTAGACGACGACCAGCACCGCACCATCGTTCGCACCGGCTTCGCTGATGCTGAAGTCCTGTAGACCCCATGTGCCCTCAACGGCCGGCTTGATGATGGAGGTCACATCCCAGACCACGGTGCTCGCAGGATTCTCATCCGGGGCGAGCAGCGTGCCGGAGGCCGTGGTCAGCGTGTTGCCTTCCAGGGTCACGTCAAAAACAGGCCCCGACCACACCGAAGAGGCATAGAGGAAAGCGGCCTCGACAGTGGAGTTATTCGGCGTATCCGCCTGGATGGTACCTGCGTTGTCCGTATCCGCGAAACCGTCGATGGAAAGTGCCGAATCCTGATAGGCGTGGCTCAACACCAGGTTTGCAGACGCCGTTGATGCAGCAACTGCAAGTGCCACACCTGCCGCAATTTTCGTCAATGTTGGAAGCTTCATGGTAATTCCCTCACTCTGTCGCTAATTTTTTTATCAAAAATGATCCTCGTTGCAATGCCGTTATCAACCAGCATCACGGCATGAGGACGATTTGCTAAACACGGGTCGGACACGCCTGAATCGACTGTCAAATCCTCGATTTAAACCAAATACAAATAACATGCCGAAAAAATAAACAACATAATATTCAGTTGCTTAGCAGCTTGCCCGCACACCTTTGGCCTAATTGTGTAAAACGGACTGACAGCCTGAAATACCGGGCACAGGCCGGGAGGGGCTCGGCGAGGAGCAACCCTATGCCGCTAGGCCATTAGGCTAACAAGACAGTATCGGAGAGGGTTGCGGCAACAAAAAAGGCGACCGCGAGGTCGCCTTTCGGGAGATGGTAGCTAGGGGCAGATTTGAACTGCCGACCCCCGCATTATGAGTGCGGTGCTCTAACCAACTGAGCTACCTAGCCATTTGAAGGGGCGCGATTATGGCCGGCCTGCACCGGCCTTGTCAATCGCCGACGAGCAGCATGCTCAGACGTTGAAGCGGAAATGCATCACGTCGCCGTCCTGGACGATGTAGTCCTTGCCCTCGAGGCGCAGCTTGCCGGCCTCCCGGGCACCCTGTTCACCGCCACAGGCGACGAAGTCGTCGTAGCTGATCACCTCGGCACGGATGAAGCCGCGCTCGAAGTCGGTGTGGATGACGGCAGCGGCCTGGGGTGCGGTGGCACCCACCCTAACGGTCCAGGCACGGACCTCCTTCACACCGGCGGTGAAATAGGTCTGCAGATCCAGCAGGCGGTAGCCGGCGCGCACCACGCGGTTGAGGCCGGGCTCGTCCTGGCCCATCTCGGCGAGGAACTCGAGCTTCTCCTCGTCGTCGAGCTCCACCAGTTCCATCTCGGTGGCGGCGCACACCGGCACCACCTCGGCCCCCTCGCTGGCGGCCAGCTCGTACACCATGTTGAGCCGCGGATTGTCAGTGAAGCCGTCCTCGTCGACGTTGGCAATGTAGAGCACCTTCTTGATGGTGATCAGGTGCAGGTCGCGCAGCTCCTGCCGATCCTCCTCGCTCAGATCCATCGCCCGCACCGGCTTGCCGGCATCGAGCTGGTCGCGCACGCGCTCCAGCAGTTCCTTCTGTGCCAGCATCTGCTTGTCACCCGCCTTGGACATCTTGGTGGCCTTTTGCAGGGCTTTCTCCACCGTCTCCAGATCGGCCAGCGCCAGCTCGGTGTTGATCACCTCGATGTCATCGAGCGGATTGACCGCCCCCGCGACATGCACAATGTCGTCGTTCTCGAAGCAGCGCACCACGTGGGCGATGGCATCGGTCTCGCGGATGTTGGCGAGGAACTTGTTGCCCAGACCCTCGCCCTTGGAGGCACCCGCCACCAGGCCGGCGATGTCGACGAAGGACATGGTGGTGGGAACCACCCGCTCGGGCTTGACGATCTCAGCCAGCACATCGAGGCGCGGATCGGGCAGCGGCACCACACCCACGTTGGGGTCTATGGTGCAGAAGGGATAGTTTTCGGCCGCGATGGTGGCCTTGGTGAGTGCGTTGAACAGGGTGGACTTGCCCACGTTGGGCAGCCCGACGATGCCACATTTGAAACCCATGACGTCAGTTCCGCTGAGGAAAACG
>JANTHH010000069.1 GCA_024762485.1 Chromatiales bacterium | reverse complement strand
TATCGGCATTGCTGACGACCGCGCGGCTGCGACGGCCGACGGGCGCGTCCAGCTGACCCTGGGCCTTGACCTGGAGACGCTCGCTGCGCGCCAGCCAGCGCACGCTGTCGATCTGCAACGCGGCCGCGCCCGCCGACTCGGCAAAGAACACGGCGAGTACACCGAGCAGGATGGCCAGCAGATACTGGAAGACGGTGAGATGGGTGATCCTGGCGATGTTCATGGCGGCAGACTCCGGTGTTCTGGCACAGATTTCGGCCCGGCCGGCACCCTGAAGACAGGTGTCGACCGACATGCGTGGTATTTTTTCCCACTTATGGGCAGGAAGCATAGTCCCGAATCACGGGCCGTCAAGTGAGCTGGATCACAGTCCCATAGCCGGCGACCCGGGATGGCCGCCCACCCACAGAGCACCAGGGTCCCCGTGACCGCCGGGCAGCAGACAACCCGAGGACATCTCGCGCTATCATGCCCACCCCCTGATCCGACGAGACAGCAGACATGACCCCTGACACCCCTCCGCAGCGCATCGTCCTGGCCAGCAACAACCCGGGCAAGGCCCGGGAGGTCGGTCAGCTACTGGCCGAGCAGCACGTCGAGGTGCTGCCGCAATCGGCCTTCAATGTGCCGGAGGTCGAGGAGACCGGGCTGACCTTTGTCGAAAACGCCATCCTCAAGGCACGCCAGGCAGCGCAGCACAGCGGCCTGCCGGCCATCGCCGACGATTCGGGACTGGAAGTGGACGCGCTCAACGGTGCGCCTGGCATCTACTCGGCCCGCTATGCCGGGCCGGGCTGCAGTGATGCCGACAACAATGCCAAGCTGCTGGAGGTGCTGGCGGAGATACCCGACGAGGAACGGGGGGCCCGCTTCCAGTGCGTGATGGTCTATCTGCGCCATGCCGAGGACCCGACACCCTTGATCTGCCAGGGGAGCTGGGAAGGACGCATCCTGCGTGCCCCCCAGGGTGACAATGGTTTCGGTTATGACCCGCTGTTCCTGGTGGCGGAACAGGGCTGCAGCTCGGCCGAGCTGCCAGCGGAGGTGAAAAACAGCCTCAGCCATCGCGGCAAGGCACTGCGTGCCCTGCTGCAGGCACTGGCCCTCTGAGGGGCCGGCCGCGATGACGGAGAAAAGCGGCGGTTAAGCCTCTTGCTTCAGGTGAAGATGCTTCGACAGCATCTCCGACAGCTCGCGGGCATCGAACTTGGGCACATAGTCATCCGCCCCCACCGCGCGGCCGATGTCCATGTTGGCATCGGCCGACAGTGATGAATGCATGATCACCGGGATGCCCTTGAAGCGCCCGTCCTCCTTGATGTTGCGCGTCAGCACGTAGCCGTCCATGCCGGGCATCTCCACATCGGTGAGGATCAGGTTGATCATCTCGTGGGTGGGGATGTGCGCTGCCTCGGCGCGCTCGGCGATCTCCTTCAACTTGTCCCAGGCCTCGACGCCGTTCTTGGTGGCGACATGTTTCAGCCCCAGGTGGTCCAGCGTCGCCTCGATCTGCTTGCGGGCCACCGACGAATCGTCGGCAAAGAACACGGTGGCGTCAGTATTGAGGGCCTCGATGTGCGCCAGTTCCTCCGGCGTGATGCCGATGCTGGCCGTCTCGGCCAGCACCTTCTCCACGTCCAGGATCATGACGATGCGGTCGTCCTGCAGGTGGGATACCGCGGTCACCAGGCCGCCCATCTGGTGGGCCATCATGGGCGGCGGCACCTTGATGTCGTTCCACTCCATGCGGATGATCTGCTCCACCGAGTTGACCAGAAAACCCTGGATGCCCTTGTTGTACTCGGTGACGATGAGGATCTTCGGCGGCTCGGCCACCTCCATCTCGCAGAAGTGGGCCAGGTCCACCACCGGGATCATGTTGCCGCGCAGGCTGATCATGCCCACCACGCCCGGCGGCATGTCGGGCGCCTTGGTGATCTCCGGCAGGTTCATCACCTCCCGCACCTTGAAGACATTGATTCCGAACACCTCGTTGCGCCCGGTGCCCGTGTCCTTGCCGAGACTGAACAGGAGGATCTCCAGCCGGTTGGCACCGGCCAGCTTGGTACGTTCGTCTACCGATTGAATGAAGTTCGCCACGCGCTCACCTTCGTTGTCTTGTGTTCTGTGTCTATCAAGTCGGCCCGACGCCCCTAGACTTGAGCAGTTTCTTCATCTACATCGCTAGCCGAGACGGAATACGCCCACCCGTTGCTGCAGTTCGGTTGCCAGGCCGGCGAGTTCATCGGTGGTCTGGCGGGTCTGCAGCGAACCGCTGGCGGTCTCCTCCGCCACCTCGGCGATATTGACCACGCTGCGATTGATCTCCTCGGCCACGGCCGATTGTTCCTCGGCCGCCGAGGCGATCTGGGTATTCATGTCCGAGATGGCGGCCACCGCGCTGGTGATGGCGGACAGGGAACTCGCCGCCGCCTCTGCCTGCTCGACCGTGACCTGTGCCTGGCTGCGACCGGCCTCCATGGCCTTGACCGCATCCTTGGCCTGGTGCTGCAGGCGCTCGATGATGGCCTTGATCTCCTCGGTGGACTGCTGGCTGCGTTGCGCCAGGGTGCGCACCTCGTCGGCCACCACCGCGAAGCCCCTGCCCTGCTCGCCGGCACGGGCCGCCTCGATGGCGGCATTCAGTGCCAGCAGATTGGTCTGCTCGGCGATACCGGTGATCACGCTCAGCACGGTGCCGATGTTCGCACTCTCGGTCTCCAGCTGGGCGATCACCCCGGCGGTGTTCTCCACCTCGCCCACCAACTGGCGGATGCCATCAGTCGCCTGGCCCACCACCTGCTTACCCTTGGCCGCTTCCTCATCCGCCACGCGGGAGGCATTGGCGGCATCGGCCGCATGGCCCGCCACCTCCTGTACCGTGGCCGCCATCTCGTTCATGGCGGTGGCCACCTGATCGCTTTCGGCCTTTTGCTGCTGCACGCCCTGTGCGGTCTTCTCGGTCACCGCCGAGAGCTCACCGGCGGCATTGCCCACCTGGTTGGCGGAGTTGGCCACCTGGGTCAGCACCGACTGGAATTCATCCATCATGGCGTTGTAGGCACGCACCATGTCGCCGATCTCACATTTGCCGGTATCCACTGCGCGCACCGTGAGGTCACGCTTATCCGCGGCTTGGCGCATGGTCTGTACAAAGGACTGGATGGGCTTGTTGATCGCACGTGCGATCCACAGCAGCAGCCCGGCCAGCAAGCCGGTCAACAGGAGGCCGGCGATAAACAGGGACAGCTCGGCGCCCTTGATCTCTGCCGTCACCGCGCTTGCGACCCGCTGCTCCAGCTCATCAATCAGGGTCTCGGACTGGTGGATGGTGTTGCGCATCTCGCCCAGCACCCCTTCACTGGGGGTCAGGCCCTTGCGCTGGTAGCCCGCCACCAGGGCATGGAAATCGTCACGGTACTTGGCCAGCTTGGCAGCGATGGCCGCCTTGACGTCGCCGGGCATGTCGCTGGCGGCCAGGGTGGCCTCGAACTTGGCAATGTTCTTGTCGAACTTGCCCAGGTATTTGAGATTGTCACGCAGCATGAAATCCTTTTCGTTGCGCCGCAGCATCAGCATGTCGCTGAGCAGGTGATAGTCGCCCTGTGCCTTGACCAGCTTTTCCATCCCGTGCACCGCCGCGCGCAGGCTGCCGTAGAGGCCGTCCTTGGGGTGCAACCCGATCTGTTTCTGCATCGCCACCAGTTTCTGGAAATCCTGGCCATATGTCATCAGCACCTCACGCAATTGCGGGACCCCTGTGGTGTCCAGGCCACTGGCCGTCATGCGCTTGGCCAGGTCATCCAGCATGGCCAGCGCGGCGGCGTGATTGTGCTCGAACTTGCCGACATATTTCAGATCCTTGCGCGCCAGAAAATCCTTCTCGTTGCGCCGCAGGGTCAGCATGCCGGCCTTGATCTGGGCCAGCTTCAGATGCTCCTCTTCCAACTCCTTCGTGGACTCGGTACCGAAAACGCCCAGCCCGAGCATCGCCAGCATGGCGAAGAGGGTGATGCCGATGAGTAGAAAGAACCGTTGCCTGATAGTCATAGTGCCTACGCTCCGTCTGACCCTGCCGATTGCGGATTCACCATGAACCCCCTTACCCGGGCCTGCTGAACATTGTCTACGACTGCAGTGGACAGACCTTTAGGCCCGGGCACGAAAAAGCCGCCCGAGGGCGGCCGTGGTGGCGTCATATCGCTGAACGGGATCAGTGCACGCTGCTGCGCTCCACCGCATCAAGCATGGCGACGATCTCTTTCGACAGCGGCTCGATCTGACGGAACACCATCTCCGCCTGGGCCATATCGCCCGCCTCCTTGAGCTCGATGATGCGACGGATCAGCTGGTGCAGCTCCGCATGGGGGGCTTCCAGCTCACGCATCTCTTCCAGGTGGCCGAAATTCGCCAGACCATCGGCGTAGTACCACTTGCCGAGCACGCAATCCTTGTGCGAGACCGCCTCCTTCAGGGTCAGCGTCCCCTTGCCGTCGAGGAATTCACGCAACCGTGCCTTCCACGCCAGATGCGCCGCCTTGGCCTTGGACAGATCGAGCGCGCCACCCTTGTCACCAAGCCGGAAGGCGCTGACCTGCTGCTGCAGCTCGGCCGACACACCGGCCAGATCGGAGGCCACATGGGTTGTCTGATGCGCACCATCCGCCACCTCCACCGAGACCTGGGCGATGTTGACGATGCTCTGATTGATCTCCTCCGCCACCGCCGACTGCTCCTCGGCCGCGCTGGCGATCTGGGTATTCATGTCCTTGATGGCCGTCACCGCGTCGCTGATCGCATTGAGCGACTGCGCGGCGGCATCCGCCTGTTCGACCGTGACCTGGGCCTGATTGCGGCCGGTCTCCATCGCCTGCACCGCGCCCTGGGCACGGGTCTGCAGCCGCTCGATGATCGACTTGATCTCCTCGGTGGACTGCTGGCTGCGTTGCGCCAGGGTGCGCACCTCGTCGGCCACCACGGCGAAACCGCGGCCCGACTCGCCGGCGCGCGCCGCCTCGATGGCGGCGTTGAGTGCCAGCAGGTTGGTCTGCTCGGCGATGCTGGTGATCACCGTCAGCACGGTGTCGATATTCATGCTTTCCTGTTCCAGCTCCTGGATGGCGGTGGCGGTGCTCTCCACCTCCGTCACCAGCTTGCGGATGCCCTCACTGGCCTGCATCACCACCTGCTTGCCCTTGCCGGCCTCGTCATCGGCCACGTTGGAGGCGCCGGCGGCATCGGCGGCGTGGCGCGCCACCTCCTGCACCGTCGCGGTCATCTCGTTCATGGCGGTGGCCACCTGGTCACTTTCCGCCTGCTGCTGCTCGACGCCACGGGCCGTGGTCTCGGTGACATCCGCCAGCTGTGCGGACGACGCGCTCAATTGCCCCGTCGATTGCACCACCCGGGTCAGCAACCCCTGGAACGCTGCCATCATGCTGTTGAAGGCGAGTGCGATCTCGCCGATCTCATCCTGGCTTGTCACCGCGGCACGCACCGTGAGGTCATGCTGTCCGGCGGCCTGTTCCAGGCTTGCGTGCAGTGCCTGTACCGGCTTGAGGATGGAACGGAACAGCAAGCCAAGCACCACCACGATGGCAACCAGCATGGCCAGCCCCAGCATGAGCATGAAGGTGGCGCGTGAGGACGATTCGTCGGCGGCGAGGGTCTCGACCTCGCTGATGATCGATTCGAGCTGGTGTTCGGCCTGGCGGGCCGGTGCACTGAGTGTCCCGATCGCCTGACGGATATCGATGTTGCCGCGCTCAAGATCTGCCGTTGTCCGCTGCACCCCCTGCCTATAACTCTCCAGCCGTTGTTCGAGTTGCCGCATGAATCCGCCATCGATCGCGGTCGACGCCAGGTGTTCGCGCAGTGTCGCCAAGTCTTGCTGGAGGCGTGAAAACTGCTGCTCCAGGCCCTCGTGCTGACCCGTGATCAGTGCGTCCCGCTCTGCCACGCGCAATTTTTCAAAGGCGATCTCCAGCTTGGACGCCTCGATCGCATCCCGCTCCAGTGTCGTGATGGCCTTGATGCTCAGATGATTGAGTCCGATCAGCGTCCCCACGGTGAGTAGCGCCATCACCATCAGGACAATGAATTTATTCTTGATTGTCATTCCCACACTCCACTTTTTCGTCTTGCGTAATTTGAATAACCCACTGCTTCATCCCTGGAGTACAGCCAACATGCAAAATGGGTTAGCGGCGAGCGAGGCGAAGAACTTTAGTGATTGTTTTCACAGGGACAGTCCCGCACTTCTAGTCCGTGTTTATGCCCCAGTCAGGCTGGATAAATCACACCCGGCAGCCAGGTGGCCAGGGCCGGCCAGTAGGCGAGCATGCCCAGCATCAGCAGCTGGATGAGGATGAAGGGCGCCACCCCGCGGTAGATGTCAGCGGTGCGCACGCCCGCAGGTGCCACGCCACGCAGGTAGAACAGGGCAAAGCCGAAGGGCGGTGTGAGGAAGGAGGTCTGCAGATTGAGGGCGATCATGATGCCCAGCCAGATCGGGTCCAGGCCCATGGCAAGCAGGATGGGCCCGACGATGGGCACCACCACGAAGGTGATCTCGATGAAATCGAGGATGAAACCGAGCAGGAACATCACCAGCATGACGACGGCCACTGCGGTGAAAGTGCCGCCGGGCAGATTGGTGAGGATCTCCTCCACCACCTCGTCGCCGCCAAAGCCGCGGAACACCAGCGAGAACAGCGCCGCGCCGATGAAGATCATGAACACCATGCTGGTGACCAGGGTGGTCTGGCGCATCACCTCGCGCAGATTGCCCAGGTTGAACTGACCCCGCTGGGCTGCCAGCAGCATGCCGCCCACCGCGCCCACCGAGGCCGCCTCGGTGGGGGTGGCCAGGCCGCCGAGGATGGAGCCCAGCACCGCCACGATCAGCAACAGCGGTGGCAGCAGCACCGTCAGCACCCGCCACCACAGGCCACCCTGTCCCCGCTGCTCGACCGGCAGCGCCGGCACCTTGTCGGGCCGGCGCCAGGCCAGCAGCAACTGGTAGATCACGTACAGCCCAACCAGCATCAGGCCGGGGATGATGGCGCCGACGAACAGGTCGCCCACCGACACCGTCTTCGGATTCCACACCCCCATTTCCAGCTGGGCCTGCTGGTAGGCGGAGGACAGCACGTCACCCAGCAGCACCAGGATGATGGACGGCGGGATGATCTGCCCCAGGGTGCCGGAGGCGCAGATGGTGCCGGTGGCCACAGCGGGGTCGTAGTTGCGCTTGAGCATGGTGGGCAGCGACAGCAGCCCCATGGTCACCACCGTGGCGCCGACGATGCCGGTGCTGGCGGCCAGCAGCATGCCGACGATCACCACCGAGATGCCCAGGCCGCCGCGCAGCGGGCCGAACAGCTCGGCCATGGTATCGAGCAGCGATTCGGCCACCTTGGAGCGCTCCAGCATCACCCCCATGAAGACGAACAGGGGCACCGCGATCAGGGTCTCGTTGGTCATGATGCCGTAGAGCCGGTTGGGCAGGGCCTCGAGGAAGGCGCCGTCGAACAGGCCCAGCCAGCCGCCGAGCAGGGCGAACAGCAACGACACCCCCCCCAGGGTGAAGGCCACGGGATAGCCCAGCATCAGCACCAGGGCGACGCAGCCGAACAGCAGCAGCGGCATCCACTCGCTCATGTACGGGTCGCCATCAGGTCACGCAGCACCGAGGCGATGCCCTGCAGCAGCAGCAGGGCCGGCATCAACAGGATCAGCCCCTTGAGCAGGAACACGCCGGGCAGGCCGCCGGCCTCGCGCGAGCCCTCGCTCACCGACCAGGAACTGGCCACATAGTCCCAGCCGATCCAGATGATGAAGCCACAGGTGGGCAACAGCAGCACCAGCACACCGAACAGGTCGACCCAGGCACGGGTGCGCGGTGAAAAGGCTCGGTAGAAGATGTCCACCCGCACATGGCCGTCGTGTTTCAGGGTATAGGCCGCACCGAGCATGAACACCACGGCGTGCATGTAGGTGACCGACTCCTGCATGGCGATCCAGCCGAGGTCGAAGGCGTAGCGCAGCAGCACCACCAGGAAGGTCACCAGCACCATGCCCAGGGTCAGCCAGGCGACGGCGCGGCCGCTCCATTCGGCTATGGCTTCGAGCAATGAAATAAGGGACTTCACGCAGTCACCGAGGGGTTGCTGGTCTTTTTGTCGGGTCTCGCGGGACAGTGGCCGGGAAGGCCCCTCAATGGCACCCCGCCCGGCTCATGGCAAGTGGCGTCACCAGCGGAACAGTACCCACTGGTTGACTGCATCGTTGGTGGGCTCGCCTGTTTTCTCGATATCGAGTTCGCCATCCCCGTCGGTGTCGAGGAAGTAGTAGGGTTCGCCCGCTGCCGGCACCACCCGGACCATGTAAACCTGGCCATTGACCCGGTACTCGTACACGGTCTTTTTCTCGTCCTTGATGATGGTGACCTCGGGCTCGATGGTCTCGCCGCCCTCCTGGGCCACCGGGGGTGGCGGGGGCAGCGGTGCGGGCCCCGACTTCTCGGCGGCCAGGGGCTCGACGAGCAGCAGGGACAGCAGCAGTAAAGTGGCTCTGGGATTCATGGTTCCTCTCTCGGGTGGCCGGTCCACCCTGAATTCCTGAGGGCGATCCTATTACAGATACCGCTCGATTTCCTGCCCATGGTCCACACGGTCACGTCAAAGAAGACATGCGTGGCCGGATCGCCCTCGTGGAGTTAGGATATTACCGACATCATCCACTCCGCCTGTTCATTGAGACCGGCGACCTGGCAAAAAAGATTCTCGTTTCATGAAGACAGCCGTCATCGGCCTCGGCGCCATGGGCGCCGGCATCGCCGCCAACCTGCAGCGCGCGGGTCAGCTCCACTTGGCCTGGAACCGTACCCGCAGCCGTGGCAAGGCGGTGGCTGCCGCCAGTGGTCTGCCCCTGGCCGACGAGCTCGATCAGCTGGCCTCGGCAGAGCTGGTCATCAGCAGTGTCTCGGCCGATGCCGACCTGGTGGAGGTCGCCGACCGGCTCGCCGCCATCCTGCAGCCTGGCGCCATCCTGCTCGACACCTCCACCGTCAGCGCCGACACCGCCTGCAAGGTCGCCACCCTGCTGGCGGCGAAGGACATCCATTTTCTCGACGGCCCGGTCTCCGGCGGCCGCGAGGGTGCCGAGAATGGCCAACTGGTGATGATGGTCGGCGGAGACGCGGCCATCCTCGACCGCATCCGGCCGATCCTCGCCAGCTTCACCCGTCAGGTCGCCCACATGGGTCAGACGGGCGCCGGCCAGGCCACCAAGGCAGTGAACCAGGTCATGGCCGCCGGCATCAACCAGGCGGTGAGCGAGGCGCTGGCCTTCGGCCAGGCGCAGTGCCTGGACCTGGACAAGGTGATCGAGGTGGTCTCTGGCGGCGCCGCCGGCAACTGGTTTCTCGCGCATCGCGGTCCGAGCATGGTACGTGGCGAGTTCGAGCCCGGCTTCCGCGTCGCCCTGCACCACAAGGACCTGAAGATCTGCCAGGCCATGGCCGCCGAACACAGTGCCCACCTGCCCCTCGTCGAGATGACCCTGGTGCACTACCAGCGGCTGATCGAGGCCGGCCACGGCGATGCCGACATATCGGCGCTGTTCCAGAGCAAGCAGCAGCTGTTCCAGGCGGATCCCGAACCATCCGATGAGTGACCTCAACCCCGCCCAGAAGGCCGCCGTGCGCTACCTCGACGGCCCGCTGCTGGTGCTGGCGGGCGCCGGATCGGGCAAGACCCGGGTGATCACCCAGAAGATCGCCCACCTGATCGAGAATGCCGGCGTCGCGCCGCGTCACATCGCCGCGGTCACCTTCACCAACAAGGCGGCACGGGAGATGAAGGAGCGCGTCGCCAGCCTGATGACAGGCCGCAATACCGGCGGCCTGGCCATCTCCACCTTCCACACCCTGGGGCTGAACCTGCTCAAGCGCGAGGCCACGGCCGCCGGCCTGAAGCCCGGCTTCAGCATCCTCGACCAGCAGGATGTCGAACACCTGCTGAAGGAACTCAGCCACAAGGACGAGACGGACAAGGAGACCATCCGCGCCGCCCAGTGGCGCATCTCCGACTGGAAGAACGACCTGGTCACGCCGGAACAGGCCCTGTCCCGCGCCGAGGACGAGATCGCCGTCGCCCACGCCCGGCTCTACCTCGCCTACCAGCAGGCACTGCGCGCCTACAACGCGGTGGACTTCGATGATCTGATCATGCGCCCGGTGACCCTGCTGCAGCAGGATGCCGGACTGCGCGAGCGCTGGCAGCACCGCATCCACTACCTCCTGGTGGACGAATACCAGGACACCAACGGCGCCCAGTACGAGCTGGTCAGACTGCTGGTGGGCGTGCGCGGCGCGCTCACCGTGGTGGGTGACGACGACCAGTCCATCTACGCCTGGCGCGGCGCGCGGCCGGAGAACCTGGCGCGGCTGAAGGACGACTACCCGCAGCTGAAGGTGATCAAGCTGGAGCAGAACTACCGCTCCACCGGACGTATCCTCAAGGCCGCCAACCAGCTCATCGACAACAACCCCCACGTCTTCGAAAAGAAGCTGTGGAGTGAACTGGGCCCGGGTGACGAGATCCGCATCCTGCACTGCAACGACGAGGATCACGAGGCCGAGCGGGTGGTGACCGAGATCCTGCATCACAAGTTCATCAAGGGCACTGCGCATGGAGACTACGCCATCCTCTATCGCGGCAACCACCAGGCACGCCAGTTCGAAAAGGCCCTGCGCACCCACAACATCCCCTATTACCTCAGCGGCGGCACCGCGTTTTTCTCCCGCACCGAGGTCAAGGACCTGATGGCCTATCTGCGCCTGCTGGCCAACCCGGAAGACGATGCCGCCTTCCTGCGGGTGGTCAACACGCCCCGGCGCGAGATCGGCCCGACCACCCTGGAGAGGCTCTCCGCCTACGCCACCGAGCGCGGTGTCTCGCTGCTGGCGGTATGCGATGAGATGGGGCTGGAGCAACACCTGAACACACGTGCGCTGAACCGGCTGCGCGAGTTCTCCCAATGGGTCTGGAAGATGGCCCGGGATGCCACCGAGGATCACCCGGTGGAGACCGTACGTCAGCTGATCAGGGACATCGACTACGAGCAGTGGCTGTACACCACCAGCGCCAACGACAAGGCCGCCTTGCGCCGGCTGGAGAACGTCAATGACCTGGTGGACTGGCTCGACCGGCTGCACCAGGACGAGATGAAGGGGGACAGCCTGGCGGAGATGGTCAACCACCTGGCGCTGATGGACGTGCTGGAACGCCAGGACGAGGAATCGGGCGGCGACCGGGTGCACCTGATGACCCTGCACGCGGCCAAGGGGCTGGAGTTCCCCCATGTCTTCCTGGTCGGCATGGAGGAGGAGATCCTGCCGCACCGCAGCAGCATCGAGGAAGACAACATCGAGGAGGAGCGGCGCCTCGCCTATGTCGGCATCACCCGCGCCCAGCGCACCCTGACCATCACCTGCGCCGCCAAGCGCCGCCGCGCCGGCGAGCAGGTCAGCTGCGAGCCCAGCCGTTTCCTGCAGGAACTGCCACAGGAGGATCTGTCCTGGGAGGGGCGTAACAGCAGGCTGTCGGAGACCGAAAAGAAGGAACGGGGCAGCGCACACCTGGCCAATCTCAAGGCCATGCTGGGCAATGGCTGAAACGCCAGCCCAGCATCCCCGGCAGGGGAACCTCTTCACAGAAAACTGCTAAAGTCCCCGCCGCAGTATGAGGAGATCAAAAAATAATCAAGGGGGACATCTATGCGTTATTCAGGATATTTCATCGGACTGCTGGTCGGCCTGCTGGCCCTGACCCTCGGCCACACGGCCGCCGCGGACGGTTGCGACAGGACCGGCCAGGTCAGCGGCTGGATCAAGACCACCAGCCTGACGCCACTGCTGCAGTACGGCACCACGGAGGTCACCATCACCGCCAAAAACGGCAAGACCCTGTACAGCAATCAGGGCGTGATCATCGGCCAGGTCGACCCCA
>JANTHH010000068.1 GCA_024762485.1 Chromatiales bacterium | reverse complement strand
CCGCGCTGGGTCTTGCTGTCGGTGCGTCGGCGCTTGGCGCCACGGCTGGGCTTGGTGGCGATGCGTCGCTTCGCTGTCTGCGCCACACTGCGTATCAGCTCGGCAAGGCGTGCCAGCGCATCCTCACGGTTCTTCTCCTGGGTGCGAAAGCGCTGTGCCTTGATGATGACCACGCCGTCCTTGTTGATGCGCTTGTCCTTCAGGGCCAGCAGACGCTGCTTATAGAAATCGGGCAGTGATGAGGCCTTGATATCAAAGCGCAGATGGACCGCCGACGAGACCTTGTTGACGTTCTGTCCGCCTGCGCCCTGGGCACGGATGGCGCTTAGCTCGATCTCCTGATCGGGAATGACGACGTTGTTCGAGATCTGCAGCATGGCGGGAGCGGGGTCACGGTCGTGTCAGAGGGTTGGGTTATCATACGCCGATGAAAGACGCCCTGATCGATCTGCAGACCCGCCTGGCCTTCCAGGAAGACACCATCGAACAGCTCAGCAGTGTGGTCGCGGATCAACAGCAGGCCATCGACGGGCTGCGCAGGGAGCTGGGGCAGCTGCGGACCCTGGTCCTCGATCTCAAGCGCAGCTTGCCCGAGGCATCCCGGGACGACATCCCGCCACACTATTGAACCGGCACCCGGACATTTTATGACGACCAACAGCGTTCGTATCTGCGCAGGCCCCTTCGATCCCCATGCCGAGGCGGACCAGGTGCGCCTCGGCAATCCCCGGGTCGGGGCCGTGGTCAGCTTTCTCGGCCTGATGCGGGATTTCAATGCCGGCGAAGGGGTGACGGGCATGAGCCTGGAACACTACCCGGGCATGACCGAGAAGGCCCTGCAGGCGATCGTCGACGAGGCCTGCACACGCTGGCAGCTGGAGGCGGTACGGGTGGTGCATCGTGTCGGTGCCCTGTCGCCGGAGGAGCCCATCGTGCTGGTTGCGGTTGCCAGCGCGCACCGCGGAGAGGCCTTTCGTGCCTGTGAGTTCGTCATCGATTACCTGAAGACCCGCGCCCCCTTCTGGAAGCAGGAACAGACCGCACAGGGTGCGCGCTGGGTGGATGCGCGAGAGGGGGACCAGATCGCCGAGGCCCGCTGGGACCAGGCAGAGCGGGACACCTGACCTTGGCCAAGATCACCCGTACCAGACTCTGCCCAACCTGTGGGCGGGATGACTTCAGCCGGATCCACCGCAGATTCTGGATGCGCTGGTTCCGGGGCAGCCGTCAGTATCTCTGTCGCCATTGCCGTACCCGTATCCTGCTGCTGAGGCAGGGGGACGGGGAGGATGCCGGAGAGTCGGACTGAGCCGCAGGCTTCAGCTGGCGGCCACCTTTTCCCCGTAATCGCCCGCTGGCCAGTCGACCGACTGCTGCAACCGGCCGGCCAGTGCATCCAGGTGCTCCCCGTGTTCGCCGACGATGGCGATGCTGCCCCACCGGGTCGGCAGGATCTCGCCCTCGAAACGCGCGGTGGCGATGGCCTGTGGGCCGTCGGTCATCTCGCCGGGCATGAACAGCACGGTGATCGCACCCATCTCGCCGGGGATCACCAGGTGGACACCTGTCTTGTGGCGCATCTTGCACTCGGCGGCGAAGCTCACCGGCCCGATGGCGCGGGTGAGCCTGGCACCGAAGCGCGAGAACACCTGCTCCACCTTATAGGGGCCGACGGGTCCGGGCTGGCGCAGGACGTGGATCTCGTCATCGATGTGGTGGAACACCGATTCACTGAGGGTGAGCTGGTGTGGCGGCTCCAGCCCCTGGGGCCGGGTGAGCCAGAGGGTGCCGACCAGCACGGCGAGCAGCAGCGATGCGGCCGTTGCCAGCTGCAGCGGTCTCCTGCGCTCGGTCCGGGGTGCGCGTTGGTAGCTCACCGCCAACTGGACGCGCTCGGCCAGTTCCGGCGGGACATCCACGTCGAGCATGTCCTGCAGTGCCCGCTCGGTCGAACGGACCTGCTGCGCATAACTGGCGCAGGTGTGGCAGTTCGCCTCGTGCCGGGCCATGGCGCGGGTCTCCTGCAGCGGATTTTCCAGCAAACGGCGGCGGAAAGTGACGCAGTCGATCATGAATGCTCTCTCGCTTCGTTGTCCTGAGGTGCCAGCCGGCGGCCAAGGGCCTTGCGCGCCCGGAACAGGCGGGTCAGGACGGTATTGGTGTTGAGGTCGAGCATCTGCCCGATCTCCTTGCAGCTGAACCCCCCGATGACCTGCAGCAGCAGCGGCTCGCGGTAGTCGAGATCCAGTTCCTGCAGTGCCTGTCGCAGGGCAAATGCCTCGGGACTGGTGTCGTAGCCGCGGCAGGGGATTGGTGGCAGGTCGTCGGGGTCCCGGACCTCGGGCCGCTGACGCTCGTAGAGCCTGGCATTCTCGTTCCTGAGGATGGTGTACAGCCAGGCCCGTGCGGCCTTCGGGTTGCGCAGATTGTCCTGCGCACGCCAGGCGCGGAGAAAGGTCTCCTGCACCAGGTCCTCGGCCTGGTGGGCATTCCGGCAGAGTCCCATGGCATAGCGATAGAGCTCCGGAGAGACGGCCTTGACCAGGGTGTCGAACTGTTGCTGCAACTTGTCCATATCTCAAGTTGACCGGCAGGCGGTCCTGTTTATTGCCGACCGACGTTCCGCCGATCCGCGTGTGAGGTTGTCTGGTCACACCCGGTCTTCTGGGCGGACCTTTTGCGTCCATCACCAAGAGCAGAGGAGAGACGACATGAGCAAAGATAGCAATTCACTGTCCCGGGTAGCCATCGCCGGCGTGGTGGCCATTGGCCTGGGCGCTGCGGGGGGCGAGGCATTGGCGGCCAAGCCGGGCTTCGAGAAATGTGCGGGTATCGTCAAGGCCGGCATGAACGACTGCGGTACCGCCAAGCACGACTGCGCGGGCAAGGCATCCCGCGATGGCGATCCAAGGGAATGGCTTTACGTGCCGGCGGGGACCTGCAAGAAGATTGTCGGCGCCACCCTGAAGCAGGCTGCCCCCAAGTCCTGAAGCCATGCAGTACGGCTACCAGCAGGGGCCTGACCCGATCCCGGCACGGGCCGGGGTTGGGCTGCGTCATGTGCACTTCAGCGACTGGCTGGCGCAGCGGCCGGCGACCGGCTGGCTCGAGGCGCACAGCGAAAATTATTTTGGTGAGGGAGGTCGGCCGCTGGCGGTGCTCGATGACCTGCGACGGGACTATCCGCTGAGTCTGCATGGGGTCGGCCTGGGGCTCGGTTCCAACACGCCGCTCGACCGGGCCCACCTCGACCGGCTGAAACGGCTATGCACGCGCTATCAGCCGGCATTGGTCTCGGAGCACCTGTGCTGGAATCGCCTGCCCGGCGTTCATTTCAATGAACTGCTGCCATTGCCTTACACCAGCGAATCGCTGCGGCATGTGGTCGGGCGAATCGGCCGGTTGCAGGATCATCTCGGCCGCCGGGTGTTGATCGAAAACCTGTCCGCCTACGTGCAGTGGGCCGGTGCTGAGATGCCCGAATGGGACTTTCTCAATGAAGTGGCTGCGTGCTCCGGCTGCGGTATCCTGCTGGATCTGAACAACATCCATGTCAATGCCTGCAACCAGGGTTTCGACCCGGCCGATTACCTCGCCGCTATCACACCCGGGTACGTGGGCGAATATCATCTCGCTGGCTATGAGGAGCTGGACGGCCTGCTGCTTGATACCCACGGCGCTGCGGTCTCCGGTGCGGTGTGGGGGCTGTACCGTCAGGCGCTGTGCCGGATCGGTCCCCGCCCCACCCTGATCGAATGGGATAGCGGGATACCGGCGCTGGAGGTTCTGCTGGCCGAGGCGACGAAGGCGGAGGGTGAGGTCCGTGCCCACGCTGCCTGAATGCCAGGCCTTTTTCGGTCGCCTGATGCAGGGCGACGCGGCAGCGGCGGACGACTGGTTCGAGCCGGGGTGTGACCACTGGGAGGTCTACCATCGCAGCCTCCAGGGGGTCTACGCCGTAACCCTGACCGACATCTATCCCGTGCTCAGGGCGGTGCTGGGTGAGGGTGCCTTCGGGCGCTTGTCGCAGGATTACGGGCGGACATGCCCGTCGTTGTCTGGCGACCTGCACGATTACGGCGGAGGGTTGGCCGCCTTCGTCGCCGGTCTGGAGCCACTTGCCGTGCTGCCCTATCTGGCGGATCTTGCCCGCCTGGAATGGGCGGCACACCGCCTCTTTCACGCGGCGGATGCACAGGCGATTTCACTGGATGATCTTGCCGCTGGAGACATACAGCCGGCCATCCACCCGGCTTGCATGTTGCTGCACTGCCGCTGGCCGGTGCAGCGCATCTGGCAGGCCCACCAGGGGGGTGCGGTGCCGGCACATGAGATCGATCTCGGCGAGGGGCCGGTGGTGCTGTTGCTGAGCCGGCCCGCGTTCGTGGTGTGTGTCACCCCGCTGCCGGCACCATCGGCCCGCCTGGCGGCCTCGCTGCTGGAGGGTGAGGGGCTGGAGCAGGCCTGCAAAAATTTGCTGGCCACGGACGCCGGGGTTGACCTGGGGGCGGCCTTGTTTCCTTTGCTGGACGCAGGTGCGTTGACCGCTGGGGGCGCGTGCGCCGGGGCTTAAAGATGCCAATGCACCGACTTGCGTACCCGCTCGGCGAGGTGCATGACCGGCTCACCGTTGTTGCCGACCACGGCCATGCTGCCGTGGTCGAGGGGCATGATGACGCCCTGAAATTCGCCGGCCTGGAGCGGCAAGACGCCATCGACAGGCTGTGCGGGCATCAGCAGCAGGGTCACCGGGCCACGCTCGCCCTGCACCACCAGGTGCAGGCCGTCACCCCCGTCCATGTGGCAGCGTCCGGCATGTCGGACCCTTCCCAGCTCGCCGTCCAATTCACCGCCGAGGCCGGTGAACAGCCGGCGCAGGCGGTCGTTGTCCACCCAGTGATCTGCGGGTCCTTCCAGCAGCGGCATTTCGTGGGCAATGTGGCCGATGACCTCCTGTTGCAGGCTGGGGCCGGCAAACACCGTCAGCCGCATGCCGATGCCGATTCCCAGCAACAGGCTGGCGGCCAGACCGGTAAGCAGCCAGCGGCGGTGCTTCGTGCCAGTTGCTGCCCGGCCGGGGTGCTGGTGGATGATCTCCTCACGCAGCCCGGCGGGGGGTGGCACCTGCAGTGCCGCAAGCAGTTCCTGCTCAAATGCCTGGCAGCGCAGGTACTCCGCCCGGCAGCCTGCACATTGTCCGGCGTGCGTAAGAAAATCGTCCTCCTGACGGGTCGGGTCCTCCAGTAACTTGCGTCTGAATTGCAGGCAGTTCATCGGGCCAGTACCTTCTTCGGCTCGTCGTCCAGTGCGCTGCGCAGTTGCCGGCGTGCGCGGTAGAGGCGGGTGCAGACCGTATTCTCGCTGATCTCCAGCATGGCGCTGATTTCGGCGCAACTGAAGCCACCCAGCACCTGCAACAGCAAGGGCTCCCGGTAGTTGTCGGCCAGACGTTCGAGGACCTGTAGCAGGGCAAGCGAATCAGGATCACAGTGGCGGTCTGAGACCGGCACCACCGGTAGCTGTTCCGATGGCCGTGTCTCCGGCCGTTGCCGCTCATAGAGCCGGGCGTGCTCGCGCCGCAGGGTGGTGTACAACCAGGCACGGGCCCGCTGTACTGACTGGAGTTGCCGCCGCGCCCCCCAGGCACGGCTGAAGGTTTCCTGCACCAGGTCCTGTGCCAGATCGGCACGGCCGCATCGGGCCAGGGCGAAATGGTAGAGCTCCGCATAGTGAGCGTCGACCAGTTCCTCGAAGGTTGTTTGTGAGGGCTTCATACCCGAGGAGACCGGGTCTGTTGCGGAATGCTTGCAGTGTCTCTCAGGGCTTGATGTAGGCGTAGCCGCGGGCCTGCATGGTGGCCAGATAGCTGATGGCATTGTCTACCACGTCGTCCGACGTGACGTGGTAGAGGTCGCGGGCGGGGTCCACGCCGTAGCTCGTCAGGGCCGTCGCGGAGACCACGAACTGGACGCTGCGTGCGCGCAGGGCATCGATCTGGCTGCGATTTTCTGCGGTGGCGTTGGCCCGCAGGCCGGGGACGCGGCTCTGGGCCTCGGGCAGTAGCAGCAATCCCAGACCGGGGCCGTGCACCAGTACCTTGATGTCGATATCGCCGTCGGGGGTGGCGTTGAAGTGATTGACGATGTTGCGCAGCATGCGGAACTGCTGCAGGGGATTGCCGTCGTTGAGGTGGTAGATGACGTGTTGCTGCGCACCGGCTGGCGGGGCGAGGCATAGCAGCAGCAGAAGCAGCGGGAGGGACCGCCAGCGTGTCGACCGGCGCATCGCCGTCAGACCTTGATGTAGGTCCAGCCTTCCTTCTGTCGTTTCACCACGCGGCTGACGCCGGAGCGGGTGACCTCGGCGTCCGGCACCAGGTTGACCTCGATACCTTTGTCGACCCGCAGGCGGTTGATGGTATTGAGACAGGCGACGAAGGTGAGATTGGGGTGATCCTCCGCCAGCTGATGGATGCGCTGCTTCTCGGTGGACAGACTCTCGCGCAGCAGCGCCAGCCCGGGACCGTTACTGATGACCTCCAGACGCAGCGGCCGGCCCTGCTCCTCGTAGGCGACCAGGAGGGATTCCACCTCGTTGAGCAGGTCGGCGGCGACGGCCATGCTGGGGTTGGTGACATGCACCACGATGCGGGTCTCCTCGCTGCCGGCCACAGCGGGGGCCTGGCCCCGGCCATCCTGGTCCAGCAACACCAGGCGGTCGGTGGTGCCTCCGGAGATGCCCGGGGTGGGATGCAGCAGCCAGCCTGCAAGGCCGCTGACCACGGCGATCAGCAGACCGGCGGCCAGCGCCGGCCAGGCGGCGGTGGATTTCCGGGGCTCACGGGTGATGCTGTCCCCGCCGGGCAGGGCATAGGCCAGGTGCACCTGGGCCTTGAGATGGCGTAACTCGCAGACGCGCCGGGCCAGGGCCGGGTCGGCGGCGATGATCGCCATCAACTCGGACTGTCGTTCGGGCGGCAGTTCGCCATCGACCAGTGCGTGCAGTTCGTTGTCTGTGAAATCCATGATGTTCTGTCGTCCAGCGCTGTCGACGCGTCAAACCGCCCGCTGCCATGTGCCCTTGCCGGGCATGACCCGGGTTACCCTGTTTATGATGGGTCAAGAGGGCGGATTATTCCACGTTTTTGGCTGTTTCCTTTCCGAGCGTGTCGGCAAGGGTCGCCAGATCCTGAATCGGTGGCAGGCAACGGCTGCCCTGGCAGAGATAGGCGGTGGTGAGTGCCATGGGGCGCCGGGCCGCCAGCCCCTCGGGGAGTCCGCGGGCATCCGCATCGATGAAATAGGCGCTGCGGTGGGGTGCATTGTTCCCTGCGAGTGCACTGCGCCAGTCTGTCAGCGCCTCTGGCGTGCCGCGGACCACCAGGGTCTCGGGTGGCTGCAGGTGTTCCTGCAGTGCGGTCAGCAGGGTGGGGTGGGCATAGGCCATGGCTGCCAAGTGTGGCCCGGCGGCGCGCAGTGTCCGTGTGGCGGCGTCGGTGTATGCGGTGTTGCCGAGCAGGTGGCCGAGCCGCTGCAGGGCAAAGGCTGCGACGCTGTTGCCCGCGGGCATGGCGTCGTCGCTGAAGGGCTTGGGCCGGTGGATCAGGCGCTCGTGGTCATCGGCGGTGAAGTAGAAGCCACCGTGCTCCCGGTCCTCGAAATGGGTGAGCAGTACCTGCGCCAGGTCGCTGGCAAAGGCGAGGTCGTCGCTGCGCCAGCGGGCCTGCAGCAGTTCCAGGATGGCATCGATCAGGTAGGCATGATCATCGAGATAGGCCGGCAGGTGGGCCTTGCCGTCCTTGTAGCTGGCCAGCAATCGGCCCCCGCGCCACAGTGTGTGGCGAATGAAATCCAGCGCCCGGCTGGCGGAATCGATCCAGTCCGGTCGCTCCAGCAGCCGGCCGGCACGGGCCATGCCCCTGATCATCAGGGCGTTCCATGATGTGAGGATCTTCTCGTCGCGGCCCGGGCGCACCCGTTTTTCACGGTGGGCGAGCAGTTTTGCGCGGGCAGCGGCAAGAAGCCGTGAGACCTCTGTGGCGTCCATCTCGCTGCTGCGGGCGACCTGCTCGGGCGTGCGGTAACCGTGCAGGTGCCAGCGGCCCTCGAAGTTGGCCGGGCGGTCGAGCCCGTAGACGGCAGCGAACAGCGGGTATTCCACCGTGTCGAGCTGGTCTCTGATCTCGTCCCGCTCCCAGACATAGAAACGGCCCTCCTCGCCTTCGCTGTCGGCATCCAGGCTGGCGTAGTACCCGCCTTCCGGAGATTGCATCTCCCGCATCACCCAGGCGGCGGTCTGCTCGCAGGTCTCGCGGTACAGTGGCTCGCCGCTCAGCGCCCAGGCATCGGCGTACAGCGCCAGCAGCTGGCCGTTGTCGTACAGCATCTTCTCGAAGTGGGGGATCATCCACTGGTCGTCCACCGAGTAGCGGCAAAATCCGCCGCCGAGCTGGTCATTCATGCCGCCACGGGCCATGCGATCAAGGGTGAACAGGGCCATCTGGATGGCCTCGTCATCCCCGCTGTCGCTGCCGTGACGCAGCAGGAAGTCCAGGTTGCCCGGGTGGGGGAACTTGGGTGCCGAACCGAAGCCACCGTCCCGGGCATCGAAGTGCTGGGCGAGCTGCTGCCGGGCGCTGTGCAGCGGCTGGTCATCCAGTGCCTGCCGACTGCCGCTGGCCACTGGTTCGAGCCGCTCCAGGGCTTGCTGCAAAGAGCGATTCTGTTCGGCGATGGCGTCTCCCTGTTCATGGTAGGCGCGGGCCACCTGGCGCAGCAGATGGACGAAGGCGGGCAGGCCGTGACGTTGCTCGGGTGGGAAATAGGTGCCGGCGAAAAAGGGCATCTGGTCCTCGGGCATGAGGAACACGGTCAGTGGCCAGCCGCCGGGACGTTGTGCCAGCAGCTGATGAGCAGACTGGTAGATGCGGTCCAGGTCCGGGCGTTCCTCGCGGTCTACCTTGATGTTGATGAACAGCTCGTTCATCACTGCGGCGGTAGCGGGGTCCTCGAAGGATTCGTGGGCCATCACGTGGCACCAGTGGCAGGCGGAGTAGCCGATGGACAGCAGGATGGGCTTGTTCTGTTCGCGGGCGGTCGCCAGCGCCTCGTCGCACCATGGCCACCAGTCCACCGGGTTGTGGGCATGCTGCTGCAGGTAGGGACTGGTGGCATCGGCCAGGCGGTTGCTGTTGTGCATCTCCATGGCGGCATTCTAGGGTGGGAGCGCGCGCCGCGCACATGGTGAATACGGGGTAATTGGCTCGCCCGTGATGGCCCTGCTTTGGTAGGCTTGTCCGCCGCCCACCGGACCGAGACCGAGATCATGAACAGCGCGCCACTTCAACTCAAGCAGGGCCAGGACCGCCGCCTGCGTGCCGGCCATCTGTGGATCTACAGCAACGAGGTCGATACCAGCGTCACACCGCTCAAGGGCCTGGCCGCCGGCCAGCCGGTGGACATCGTCAGCCACCAGGGCAAGTGGCTGGGTTCGGGCTATGCCAACCCCAACACCCTGATCTGCGCCCGCCTGGTCAGCCATGACCGTGCCCATCCCCTGGGACAGTCGCTGCTGGTGCACCGCATCAAGATCGCGCTCGGCCTGCGCGAGCGTCTCTACAGTGAACCCTACTACCGGCTGGTATTCGGTGAGTCGGACGGCCTGCCGGGGCTGGTGGTGGATCGTTACGGTGAGGTGCTGGTGGTGCAGTTGACCACGGCGGGCATGGAGATGCAGCGGGAGGCGGTGGTCGGGGCGCTGGAGAAGGTGCTCAGGCCGGCCGGCATCCTGCTGCGCAACGATGGCGCGGTGCGCGAACTGGAGGGGCTGGATCGCTATATCGAGGTGGCTGCCGGACAGATCCCGGAGGTGGCCGAGGTCCACGAGGGCGGCTGTCGTTTCCATGTTTCACTGTCGGAGGGCCAGAAGACCGGCTGGTTCTATGATCAGGCCGCCAATCGCGACCGCCTGATGAAATATGTCGCCGGCAAGCGGGTGCTGGATGTCTGCAGCTATGTCGGTGCCTGGGGGGTGCGTGCCGCGGTCGCAGGTGCGGAGTCGGTGACCTGTGTCGATGTCTCGGCGCGGGCACTCGAACGGGTGGCGGAGAATGCGGCCCTCAACGGGGTGGGCGCACGGGTGCAGGGACTGCGTGGTGATGCCTTCGCCGGCCTGCGCGAGCTTCGCCAGGCGGGTGAGAAATACGATGTGGTGATCCTCGATCCGCCAGCCTTCATCAAGCGCAGGAAGGATCTGAAGGAAGGGACGCTGGCTTACCGGCGCCTCAACGAGGCGGCCATCGGTCTGCTCGGCCGCGACAGCCTACTGGTGTCGGCGTCGTGTTCGTATCACATGGATCGGGATGGGTTGCTGCGCGTGGCCCAGCAGGCCGGCCGGCACATGGATCGCATGCTTCAGCTTGTGGAACAGGGACAGCAGGCTCCTGATCATCCAATTCATCCCGCGATTGTTGAAACAGCCTATCTCAAGGCCCTCTACCTGCGCGTGTTACCGGCTTTCTGAGCGGCCGGCGAGACGGTAGATCTCGTTGCGCAGTCGCTCGCGCTCGAATGTCGGCAGGTCCATCCAGATCTCGGCCAGGGTTCGGGCCTCGTCGGGCAGTGCGGTGGCCTTCTCGTCGCCGAACATCAGCCACGCGGGATTGACCTCCAGTACCGAGGCGATGGCATCGATTTTCCTGGGCCGCAGGCTCTTGCCGTTCTCGATCTTCTGGATCACGGCCTGATTGGTGCCGGCCTGAACCGCCAGTTGTTCCTGGGTCCAGCCCATCTGGCGCCGTCGGTGACGCAATCGATCACCCAGGGTGCGCAGATGCGTGTAGTGATTGTTGTGCATGTTCATCCCGTTTGTCAGTCCCGTCACCACGAATCCCTCGCGATGAGAAAGGGGCCGCACAGCGCGGCATACGGGACTGTTAACGGCCCTGGAAAACATAACTTGAATGGCTAATTTTCCAGTCGCTCACGGGGGTTGTGGCGATACAGGGGGCAGCGCTCGATACGGCGGTCGATATCCTGCAGCAATGCCCGGTAGGCGGGGCTTTCGGGGCTGCCGAAACGGTGCTTGAACTGGTCTGCACTCAGCTGCTCGGGCAGATCGTCGACCACGGGCATCAACATGGCCTCGCCCACACTGCCGGCGAGTTGCCGCTGAAGATAGCGGGCGCCGGCTGCGGTGGCCACGGCAAGCTGGCCGAGTCGGCTGCCGGCGCGGTCGGCGGCGAGGTCGGCGAAGCTGAAACCGGAGCCGCCGCGGCTGTCGGACAGCTCCTTGTACAGTCCCACCGCGTCGGCCAGGGCGGTGTCGCCAGCGGCGGCCAGCGCGGCGGAGACGAGAAAGTGCTGGGCGAGATCGCGGCGCCCCCGCAGTGTGAGGCGAAAGGCCGCCGGGCGCCGTTGCCGCTGATTCACCGGCAGCAGCCGGTCGAGGCTGCGCCCGCTGGCCCAGCTGCCGAGCACGAGCAGCAGGGCACGGTTCTCATCGGCCGGGGCGTGCCCCGGCTCACTGCTGCGCTGCTGCGCCAGTTGGAACAGGGGTGGCAACACGTCGACCATCTGGCCGCGGCGTGCCGGTCCGGAGTGCTGCAGTCCGAGCAGCCGTTGGTGATAGGCGACGATAGCGGCCTGCTGCTGCGGGGACAGCACCTCGCTGCGCACGGCATCGAGCAGTTGTGGATGCCATTCGTAACTTAGCTGTACCCGCCCCTTCTCAATCTGCAGGTCCTTGACCATGTCGCTGAGCAAGCGGTAGCGGGGCGATGCCCGGGCCCGCTGCAGCGCCCGGCTGAACAGCCACTGGGCGAAGGCATCAGGTATGGCCAGCTCGCCGATGCGTAGCTGGTGGATGTGTGGTGCGGCCGGATCATCCGCTTGCAGATCGGCACTGAGGTTGAGGAAGTGGCGCGCAGGCAGGGAGGGGATCTGCCAGGTCGCAGCGAGGTGCATGACACCCGGCTGCAGGTCGAGGTGGACACGGGCGTCCGCATATTTCTGCAGCAGATAATTGCAGGCCAGGTTCAGGTCCTGCGCGTCCAGCCGAATGCTTTGCCGCCGGCCGGCCGGCATGCCGCGCGGGTCGTTGCGCTTGAGTATGGTCTTGGCGCGGGCGATGTCCTGGTGCGAGAGCCGCGCCGTCTGAGCCACCAGTGGCGTCCCGGCGAGGGCAAGCCACGCCACGGCGATCAGCGCGGGGGGAAGCAGCAGGGCGAGCAGCAG
>JANTHH010000067.1 GCA_024762485.1 Chromatiales bacterium | reverse complement strand
ATAATCATGAACGCCATCCCGCAACAGATCGTCGGCCAGGAGCGCCGCATACTCGATAACCTCAGCAGTGCGGTCATTTTCCTCGACCGTGAGCTGCGGGTTCGTTTCGCCAATACTGCGGCGGAGGAACTCACCTCCATGAGTGCCCGACAGATGTCCGGCAGTATCGTCGACCAGGTCTTCACCCGCCCGGACGATGACCTGGTGGAAACACTCGCTGACCTCGCCCGACAGGCGCAGCCGACAACTGAGCGGGAGCTGCAGATCAAGCTGCACGACGGCCGTGTGATCCTGGTGGACTGGACCGTCATTCCACTGCAGGAGATCGACGGTGATGGTGGATGCATGCTGGAGATCCAGCAGGTAAACCATCACCTGAAGATCAGCCGGGAAGAAAGCCTGCTGCAGAGACAGCAGGCCACCCAGGACGTGGTTCGCGGCCTCGCCCACGAGATCAAGAACCCGCTGGGTGGGCTGCGTGGTGCGGCACAGCTGCTCAAGAGCGAACTCGACGACGAAGAACTGAAGGAATACACCCAGATCATCATCGAAGAGGCAGACCGCCTGCAGGCCCTGGTCAATCGCATGATCGGTCCCAGCCGCCTGCCGGAGTACGCCTGGCTGAACGTCCATCAGGTCCTGGAGCGGGTGCGCTCACTGGTGCTGGCCGAGATGGGGAGTTCGTTGCAGATCATCCGCGACTACGACCCGAGTATCCCGGACCTGTACGGCGACGCCGACCAGCTGATCCAGTCCTTCCTCAACATCGTGCGTAATGCGGCGCGGGCCGTGGCCCCTGCTCAGGGCAAGGTGATCCTGCGCAGCCGGGTGGTGCGGAATTTCACCATCGGCAACCATCGTCATCGACTGGTGGCGAAGATCGATGTGGAGGACAACGGTCCGGGTATCCCGGCCGATATCCGCGACAAACTGTTTTTCCCCATGGTCACCTCGGGGACCGGGGGCATGGGCCTGGGCCTTTCCATTGCCCAAACACTGATCAACCGGCACCAGGGACTGGTCGAATTCGAAAGCCATCCGGGCAAGACCGTTTTCACCATCTTCCTGCCCGTGGAGGAGTTGCATGACTGAGATGAACAGGGTCTGGGTCGTCGATGACGACCGGTCGATCCGCTGGGTACTGGAGAAGGCGCTGCAGAAGGCCGGGATGCAGGTCACCAGCTTTTCCAACGCCACTGGCGTCATGGAGGCACTCGAACGTGAGCAGCCCGATGCCCTGGTGTCTGATATCCGCATGCCCGGCATCGATGGTCTGAACCTGCTGAAACGCATACAGGGCAGCTATCCCGACCTGCCGGTCATCATCATGACCGCCCACTCCGACCTGGACAGTGCCGTGGCCGCCTATCATGGCGGCGCTTTCGAATACCTGCCCAAGCCGTTCGACATCGAGGAGGCGGTGGAGCAGGTGCAGCGCGCGTGCAGCCTGCGTCGGCAGGCCACAGCCGAGGAAGAAGAGACGCCGCAGGAGCAATTGCCGGAGATCATCGGCGAGGCACCGGCCATGCAGGAGGTGTTCCGTGCCATTGGCCGGCTCGCCCGCTCCAACATCACCGTGCTGATCAACGGTGAATCGGGAACCGGCAAGGAACTGGTGGCCCAGGCACTGCATCGCCACAGCCCGCGGTCGGACAAGCCGTTCATCGCATTGAACATGGCCGCGATACCACGAGACCTGCTGGAATCGGAGTTGTTTGGTCACGAGCGGGGCTCGTTCACCGGCGCCCAGGGGCGGCGGATGGGGCGTTTCGAGCAGGCCAATGGCGGCACCCTGTTCCTCGATGAGATCGGTGATATGCCCGCCGAGTTGCAGACACGCCTGTTGCGGGTACTCGCCGACGGGGTGTTCTACCGTGTTGGCGGTGCGGAGCCGGTGCGGGTGGATGTGCGCATCATCGCTGCCACCCATCAGGATCTTGAGCGCCTGGTGGCCGAAGGACGATTCCGCGAGGACCTGTTCCACCGCCTCAATGTCATTCGAATACATCTTCCGGCATTGCGGGAACGACGCGAGGACATCCCGCTGTTAATGGAATATTTCCTCAAGCAGGCGGCAAGGGAGCTCGGTGTCGAGGCCAAGAGCCTGCTGCCCGAGACGGCCGAAGAGCTGAAGCATTTCGAGTGGCGAGGCAATGTGCGGCAACTCGAGAATACGGCTCGCTGGCTGACGGTGATGGCCTCGGGGCAGCAGATCCACATTGAGGATCTGCCCCCGGAATTGCGTGATACCACCCCGCAGCAGGAGGCCGGCGGTGACTGGCGCGATGCCCTGCGCAACTGGGCGCGACAGGCCCTGCAGCAGGGCAAGGTCAACCTCCTCGAGGAGGCCACACCGGCCTTCGAGACGATCATGATCGAGACAGCGCTGTCCTATACCGGGGGGCGCAAGCAGGATGCCGCACGCCTGCTCGGCTGGGGGCGCAACACCCTGACCCGGAAGATCAAGGAGCTCGGGCTGGAGGCGGAGAGTGGTGAGGATGCCACTGCCTGACAAGCGGTTATTTCCCCCGACTTGTCGATATAATCCGCCTCCTCCGGCTTCTTATTCCGAGGTGGCACGATGGACAGCAGCAGTATCGAACTTCCCGGCTCCGTGGTGACGGCGGTTACCACAGAGGGTGATCAGGTGCGGATACGTATCGAACCCGCCCATATCATCAAGACCATGACCGGGTCCAAGGAACTCACCAAGTGGTGGCAGAACGGTGAGCTGGTCTTCGAGGGCGCGGTGATCGAGGGGGAGCTGCCGCCGCTGCCGGCCACCTGCAGCGGCGGTGACGTGGGGGAAAACATCTATACCTACCGCGACATGATCCCGCTGCCACTGAGCTCTGCCGGGCAGGCCCACGCCGATATCGGCGTGGAGGGCAGCGATCTGCGTATCCGCGTTCACGGCAGTGCTGTTGAACTGCAGATGGAGGATGTGCCCAAGTATATCGAGCACATCCGGCCCGAGTAGTCTGACATCGGGCCAGTCGGCTTTAATCCGCCAGGCCCGTAACGCCCTCTTTCCGGCATCCATCGCCTCCAGGCCTGTAACATGGTCACATGTTGAATATCGATGATCCCCGGCGGGACAAAGGCCCCGCCTTCGTGCACCTGGGCTTCCGACCCTTTTTCCTGCTGGCGGGCCTGCTGGCGGTGGCTGCCATGGGGTTGTGGGCGCTGGTGCTGTTCCAGGGTCTGTCACTCGGCGGGTTGCCGGTGTCCGGTATGGTCTGGCACGGACACGAGATGGTGTTCGGCTATGCCATGGCGGTGATCGCCGGGTTTCTGCTGACCGCGGCACATAACTGGACCCAACTGCGCACTCTCAATGGCGTGCCATTGCTGGGGCTGGCGGGGTTGTGGCTGCTGGCCCGGATTGGCTGGCTCTGGCCACTGCCACCGCTGCTGACCGCCGCTGCCGACCTTTCCTTCGGGCTGCTGCTGACGCTGGCGATCTTCTGGCCGCTGGCACGCACGCGGCAATGGCAGCACCTGGGTATGCTCATCAAGGTGCTGCTGCTGACCCTGGCGAACGGCCTGTTCTATCTCGGTGCCCTCGATATGGTGAGCAATGCCGGTCAATGGGGGCTGCTGCTGGGCTTCTACCTGGTAGTTGCGTTGATCATGGCCATGGGACGGCGGGTGATCCCCTTCTTCATCGAGAAGGGGGTGGGCTGTCCCTTCCAGGCGAAGAACTGGCGCTGGCTCGATATCAGCAGTCTTTACCTGTTTCTGATCTTTGCCGTGCTCGAGTCCTTCGGCATGCTGCGGGACCTGTCGAGCGCATTGGCTGGAGTCTTGATGCTGCTGCACGGCACCCGGTTGTGGGGCTGGTATACCCCCGCGATCTGGTCGCGGCCGCTGCTGTGGGTGCTGTTCACCGGTTACGGCTGGCTGGTGGCGGGCTTTGCTTTGCGCCTGGCCGCCGGTCTCGATCTGGTCTCGCCTTTCATCGCACTGCATGCCTTCGCGGTGGGTGGTATCGGCCTGGTGACGGTGGGGATGATGGCGCGGGTCAGCCTGGGTCATACCGGGCGCAGTGTATTCGAACCACCACGGGCCGTTTCACTGATCTTCCTGCTCATCCTGGGTGCCGCGCTGGCACGGGTGTTCGCACCATTGCTGATGCCGGACCAGGCCACGGGCTGGCTGTTGTTCTCCCAGTTGCTGTGGATCCTGGGATTCGGGGTTTTCCTGGCTCTCTATGCACCCATGTTGGTGCAACGGCGTATCGACGGCCGCTGGGGTTGATGACAAGCCAGCACTTGTCGCGGATTTAGTCGGTGTTTTGTCGACATTAGCCGGCTTGTTCCCCGATTTTCGTGCACAACCTTGGTTGGCCAGGGTGTATGGGGCTGATCTGCTGTGTTAAAGTCCTGCCCCTTTTTCGTGCAAACCAACTCCAAGGTGGTCGGTAGGTTCCCCGGTGACCCATGACGATGGCGCTGCACCGGGTTTACGAGAGTCGAGGAGCGAGGCATGAGTCAGACCGGAATCCTGCAACAGTCGGAGATCTCATACAAACAGGAGACAACGCCGCGGCGCTTCAAGGTGTTCACCCAGCGCGACCTGGACAGGATCGAGCAGCTGGGCCAGTTGCCGGAGGAGATCCGCTTCGAGATGCAGGCGGTCTCCTCGGTGCTGCCGTTCCGCGTCAATGAGTATGTGATCGATGAGCTGATCGACTGGGAGCGGGTCCCGCAAGACCCGATTTTCCAGCTGACCTTCCCGCAACGGGGCATGCTCAGCGAGGCACATTACCAGCGCATGGCCGATGTCTATCGACAGGGCGGCGACAAGCAACAGATCCAGGCGGTGGCCAGGGAACTGCGTGCGGAGCTCAATCCCCATCCTGCCGGGCAGATGGAGCTGAACATGCCTACCGGTGCCGACGGCGAACGGCTTGAGGGGTTGCAGCACAAATACCGGGAAACGGTGTTGTTTTTTCCCAGTCAAGGGCAGACCTGCCACAGTTATTGCTCCTTCTGCTTCCGCTGGGCCCAGTTTGTCGGGGACAAGTCATTGCGCATCGCCTCCAGCGAGGCGGCGGGCCTGCATGGTTATCTGCGCCAGCACACCGAGGTCACAGATCTGTTGATCACCGGTGGTGATCCCATGGTGATGAAGACCAAGCATCTCCGTTCTTACCTGGAGCCTCTGCTCGAACCGGCATTCGACCACATCCAGACCGTGCGCATCGGTACCAAGGCACTGACCTTCTGGCCGCAGCGTTTCATCAGCGATGCCGACGCTGATGAACTGATCGAATTGCTCGGGCGGTTGGTGGATGCCGGCAAGCACGTGGCGGTGATGGCGCACTACAACCATTGGCAGGAGCTGCGTACCGACGTCGCACGCCAGGCGATTAGGCGCATACGCGATACCGGTGCCCAGATCCGCAGCCAAGGCCCCCTGTTGGCCCATATCAACGACCATGCCGATGACTGGGCCAGGCTGTGGACCGAGCAGGTCAAGCTCGGCATCATCCCTTACTACATGTTCGTCGAGCGCGATACCGGCGCCAAGGCCTACTTCGAGGTGCCTCTGGCAAAGGCCTACCGGATCTACCGCGATGCGATGAAGCAGGTGTCCGGTCTGGCGCGTACTGCCCGCGGCCCGAGCATGAGCGCCGGCCCCGGCAAGGTGGAGCTGCAAGGTGTCACCGAGATCAATGGTGAGAAGGTGTTCGTGCTGCGTTTCATCCAGGGTCGCAACCCGGAATGGGTACAGCGTCCCTTTTTCGCCAGATACGACGAACAGGCGACTTGGTTGAACCAATTGCGGCCGGCCTTCGGTGAGAAGCGTTTCTTCTTCGAGGATGAATACGAGGCCATGCAGCACGAACGTGGCGTCAGCCTCTGAATGAGTCCACACGCCCCGGCATTGCCGGGGCGGAGGCTATTTCCCCAGCAGATCCTCGATCTGGCAGATTTCTTTCGACGCCTCTTTCAGCAGCCGCAGGCTATGCTCTGCCGTGGGCTCGAAGCCGAGACGCGAGAAGGCAGGGATCTGTTCCAACGGGGGTAGCCGCTCCATCTGGTTGCGGCTGATGTAGCAGTGGGCCTGGGCGACGATCACCAGATCCACATAGTCCGGTCTGCCGATGGTGCTGCGGCCCCAGTGTTCCGCCTCTTCCGCCACTTCACCCAGCTCCTCCGCCAGCTGCCACTTGAGGATGACCATACGACCCAGTTGGCCCCGCAAGTGATCGATGGCCTCGTCCAGGTGCGTCGTATCAAGCGTCCCCTCCGGCAGTTCGCTGGCATAGTTGATGATCACCAGGCTGCCGATATCGTGGAGCAGCCCGGCGAGCAGGGCGAAGTCGGGATCGAAGCCGCTCAGACGCCTGGCCAGCGTGTGAGACATTGCTGCGACCCGGCGGCTGTGTTCCCAAAGTTCAGCCATATATTTCAGCAGGGTGGGTGACTCGCACTGAAACAGGTCGTTCATGGCGAAGCTGATCACCAGGTTGTAGACGTCCCTGAAACCGAGACGGGAGATGGCCTGGGGCAGGGTACGCACGTTGCTCAGCCCGCCGTAACGGGCGCTGTTGGCAACCTTCAGCAGCTTGGCGGCGATCGCGGGATCGTTGCTCAACAGCAGGGCCAGACGTTTCGCGTCCGTGTTTTCGGCGGCGATCGCCTTGCCGATGCGAATGGCCACATCGGGCAGGCTGGGCAGGATCAGGCGGTCGGCATTGAGGTCCTCATAGAGACGGAAGATCAGCTGGTTCTCCACCGGGCTGCTGTCCAACTCGTCCTCCACATCCACCTCGTACCCGGAGGCGAGGTGCGCGGCTGGGTTTTCCGCCCGTATCCGTTCGACCACTCCGGGCTCGACACGCAGATAGTCCACATCATCGAGCGCCTTCACCCGGTAGTGGGCCGGCCGCAGTCGGGCGATCGGATGGCGGGCGGAATGATCGGTGTGGGCGAGGGTGGTGGTGCGACCGTCCTCGGCGATCAATTGCAGCTGACCGCGCAACAGGTAATAGGCGGCCTCGTCCGTGCTGCCGATGTCGATCAGGACCTTGCCGGCAGCGGCATGCTGGACAGTCAGTGCATCGGCGAGTGCACCGAGCTGCACGTCACCCAGTTCGGCCAGGCTGATGAACTGCTGCAGCTTGGCGAGTGACGGGTGTTTTCCAGTGTCGGACATGTGGGTGGGTGCTCCCTGCGCCATGGGTTCGTGCGGAACAAGCCGTAGACTAACCAATCGTGCGTGCTTTTTCGATTGGCCGGTCATTTCTCCCGGACATTAAAAAACCCGCCAGAGGCGGGTCTTTAGAGGACCTTGTCGTCCCGGATCAGGGCTGAGAGCCGACGATCTGGTGTGACAGCTCCACCACGCGCATGGCCTTTTCGGCATACACCTGACGGTAGTCCTTGAGCAGGCCGTCCTGGGAATAGTAATAGTCCTTCCCGGAGATACCGTGCTCATGCTCGAAGTCGACGAACTTCTTCTGCAGGTCGATCATCTCTTCGATCAGCTTGGCCTTTTCGGCCTTCAGTGCTTCTACATCGCTCATTGCATTTCCTCCACAAGTGGGCAGATCCCACGTTAATGAATGCGGAACCGCTAATATACCACGAAGGCCCGACGGGGGAACAGGTTCAGTTGCCGCAGCGTACGGTCTGGCCGTTGAGCTCCAGGGCACCGGTGAGCTGCCCCACCGAGTCCAGGCCGTGACGTTCCAGATAATCGATGATCCCGGCATTGATACGCGGCAGGATCAGGGGGTCGTAGAACAGCGCCGTACCGACCCCCACCGCGCTGGCGCCGGCGAGCAGGAACTCGATGGCATCGCTGGCGTTCATCACGCCCCCCTGGCCGATGATGGGGATGCCGTGGGCCTTGCTGACCTGGTACACCTGGTGGGTCTTGAGCACGGCGACCGGCTTGATCGCCGGTCCCGACAGGCCACCCTGGTTGTTGCCGATGACCGGCCGGCGGGCCTCGATGTCGATGGCCATGCCCATCAGGGTGTTGATCACCGCGAAGGCATCGGTGCCGGCCTCTATGCAGCCGCGGGCATTGCCGGCGATATCCGTCTGGTTGGGTGACAGCTTGGTGATCAGCGGCTTGGAGGTGGCCTTGCGGCAGGCCGCCACCACCCGCGCCGACATGGCGGGATCGTTACCGAAGGCGACGCCGCCCTCCTTGACGTTGGGACAGGAGATATTGATCTCGATGGCGTCGATGGGGGAGTCGTCGAAGCGGCGGGTGACCTCGATGTATTCCTCGATGGTGGAGCCGGAGACATTGGCGATGAACCGTGTCTCCGCGAAATCCAGGGTCGGCAGGATCTCCGCCACCACCCGTTCGACACCGGGATTCTGCAGGCCGATGGCATTGAGCATGCCGTCGGGGGTCTCGCAGACACGGTGAGGTGGGTTGCCGGGCCGGGGACTGGCGGTGGTGCCCTTGAGGCAGACGGCACCGGCGTCACGGTTGGAGAAACCCTTGACCCGGGTGTACTCTTCGCCGAAGCCGACGCAGCCGGACAGCAGCACCAGCGGCGAGGCGAAGTCGAGGCCGCAGAAGTCGACGGCCAGTCTGGGATCCGGGTGGTTGCTCACAGGCACCCCCGTCGCTGCGCTTGCAGAGTCTTCAATTGCTTCACGTTGTCCTGTTCCAACCCGAGATTCCTCCCAACACGGGCAATATCATACGCCTGTGCGCCAATACCGGCAGCCGTCTGCACCTGATCCGTCCGCTGGGATTCGAGCTGGATGATACCCGGCTGCGGCGTGCCGGCCTCGATTACCACGAGTTCGCCGAGGTGGCGGCGTACGATGATCTCGACGAATTTACCGAACGGGTCCGGCCCGGCCGTGTGTTTGCCCTCAGCACGCGGGGGGGCACACGCTACGACCGGCCCGCTTACCGCCCGGATGATGCGCTGCTGCTGGGGCCGGAGACCCGGGGCCTGCCCCAAGCGGTGATCGATGCCCTGCCGGCCGGGCAGCGCCTGCGGGTGCCCATGCGTCCGGGGCAGCGCAGTCTCAACCTGGCGAATACCACGGCACTGGTGCTCTACGAGGCCTGGCGGCAACTGGATTTCGCCGGTGGCGGATAAATGGCCTGTTCAGCTGGCCTCGGGTTTCTGCACGCGATGCAGCAGGTTTTTCACCGCCTGGCTGGGATCGAGCCCCTGGTACAGCACCCGGTAGGTCTGCTCGGTGATCGGCATGTCGACATCGAGCTGCTGTGAGAGCTGCCGGACCTCGCGGGTTGTATTCACGCCCTCCACCTCCTGACCGATCTCCTCCCGGGCCTGCTCGATGGTCTTGCCGGCGGCCAGTGCCAGGCCCATGCGGCGGTTGCGCGACTGGTTGTCGGTACAGGTGAGGGTCAGGTCCCCCAGCCCGGCCAGGCCCATGAAGGTATCCGGCCTGCCGCCGAGCGCGAGACCGAGGCGGGTGATCTCGGCCAGGCCACGGGTGATCAGCGCGGCGCGTGCATTGGCACCGAAGCCCAGTCCATCGGAGATGCCGGCAGCGATGGCCATCACGTTCTTCGCAGCGCCGCCCACCTGTACACCGACCAGGTCGCCGCTGGTGTAGGCGCGGAAGGTCTCGCTGTGCAGCAGCCCGGCCAGGCGTGTGGCATGCCGCGTATCGTTGGAGGCCACGGTAATCGCGGTCGGCAGGCCGCGGGCGACTTCCATCGCAAAGGTGGGCCCGGACAGCACCGCCAGCGATGCCGCAGGGAGGTGCTCGGCCGCCACCTGGTGCAGCAGGCGCCCGCTGTCGGGGTCGAAGCCCTTGGTGGCCCAGCTCAGCGAGGCCAGCTCGGGCAGGATGGCGGCGACCTCGGCGACGACGCTGCCGAAGGCATGGCTGGGCACCACCACCAGGACCTCCCCGACACCCTGCAGGGCCCGGCCCAGATCGTAGTGTGGCTCGAGGTTGTCGGGCAGCGGGATACCGGGCAGGTAGTGGCGGTTTTCATGATCCCGCCGCAGTGCCTCGATGGCCTCCCGGTGATGCCCCCAGAGTCTTACCGGCAGATGGTTGCGGCTGAGGAGCACGGCCAGGGCCGTGCCCCAGGAGCCGGCACCGAGTACGGCCAGTGGTGGTCGCTGGTCGGTCAAGTTCAGTGCTTTTCGCCCTGCTTCTGGGCCTGTTGCTGGAGATAGATGGCCTCGAAGTTGACCGGGGCCAGCACGAACTGCGGGAAGCTGCCGCGGCTGATCAGGTCGGTGACGACCTCCCGGGCATAGGGAAAGAGGATGTTGGGGCAGAAGATGCCCATCATCGGCCCCATCTCGTCATCGGGGATGTTGGCGATCTGGAAGATCCCGGCCTGCTGCACCTCGGCCAGGAAGCTGGTGTTGTCATCCTGTGTGGCCGTCACCGTGACCGTCAGCACCACCTCGTAGTGGTCATCGCTCAGGCGCTTGGTGGCCGTGCCCAGGTTGACGTTGATGCTCGGCTTCCACTCTACGGTGAATATCTCCGGCGAGTTGGGGCTTTCGAAGGAGAGATCCTTGGTATAGATGCGCTGGATGTTGAACTGGCGATCGTCCTGGGACTGCTCGGTCATGGGGAGGGGTCCTTGAATGAGTGCTTATTTACCACGGCTGACAGGGAGGTTGGCGCTCTGCCAGCCCATCATGCCGCCGCGCAGATTGTAGACTTTTTCGAAGCCGTTCTGGCGCAGTATCTTGCTCGCCATTGCCGACTGGCTGCCGGAGCGGCAGGCAATGATCAGTGGCCGGTTCTTGTACTTTTCCAGCGTCTGCAGCTGGTCCTTGAAGCCGTTCATCGGGATATTTAGGGCATTGATGATGTGCCCCTGGCTGAAATCAGCCATGGGTCGTACATCCACCACCACGGCATCCTCGCGGTTGATCAGCTCGGTGGCACCGAGGGGGTCGACACTGCCCTTGGCGCCTGGGTTGGCGACCAGGTTCCAGATGACGAGCGAGAGTATGACCAGGAAGGTGGCGACCAGAAAGGTGTGGTTGCCGATGAACTCGATGATTTGATCCATGAAGTGGACGACCTCACGCACCCGGCCGCATGGCCTGTGCCTGTTGTTTGGGTTGCAATCTGTCTGTTGGTGCGGGCCGGCCCCGTGGGGCCGGCCTGCGTCTTGATCAACGGCTCTGGGTGCAGAACAGCTCGCGCATCATGCCGATCAGCTGCAGGGTGCGCTCGTCGCTGACGCGATAGAACACCCGGTTGGCATCCTTGCGCGAAGCGAGAATACCCTTGTCGCGGAGTATGGCAAGGTGCTGTGAGATATTGCTCTGCGAGGTGCCGACATGCTCGACGATATCCTGCACGCTGACCTCCTCGCGGCCGAGGGTGCAAAGTATCTTCAGGCGCAGGGGGTGGGACATCGCCTTCAACGAGCGGGAGGCCCGCTCGATGTCCTCTTCACCACCCAGTAATCCCAGCTCAACTGCCTCGTGTTCCATATTCATATCTACTTCAATGTACCCGATGATGGAGGGGTTCCTCGAAACCCGGTTGTCTGTCATGAGTCTCAGCTAATTAAACAGACACTAATAAGATGATACACTGTTGAGCGATCGGATTTCAGCCTGAAATCGACCAGATACCGTCACATACCCACGTTTTCCGGGTCGCGCAGGGCCGCCCGTGCGTGCTTCAATGCACGGCACCGCCGATCGCCCGATGACCGGCCGGGCGGAGATGCCCCAGGCAGGCAAAACGGCGACGTGGCCGGACCGGTGCCAGAAACGAGAAACAGCGAACAACCATTGCCCATGAGCGAAAAAACGAGACCCGCCGTGCTGATCATCCTCGATGGATGGGGCCTGAGCGATGACGACTACTACAATGCCATCAAGGCCGCGAGAAAGCCGGTGTGGGATCGGCTCTGGCGGGAGTATCCGCATACCGCCATCAAGACCTCGGGCGCCTCCGTCGGCCTGCCCGGCGGGCAGATGGGTAACTCGGAGGTGGGTCACCTCAATATCGGTGCAGGCAGGGTGGTCTACCAGGAGTTCACCCGGGTCAGCCGTTCGATCCGCACTGGGTCCTTCTTTAACAACCACACACTCACCCATGCCGTGGATCAGGCCGTTGAGAACGGCACCGCGGTACACATCCTCGGGCTGCTTTCCCCTGGTGGCGTCCACAGCCACGAGGATCACATCCATGCGATGGTGAGGCTGGCGGTGGAGCGGGGCGCGCCGGAGGTGTATGTGCACGCCTTCCTCGATGGCCGCGACATGCCGCCGAAGAGCGCTGCGGCTTCCATCGAGGCGATGAACAAGGTGTTCGACGAACTCGGCAAGGGCCGCATTGCCTCCATGATCGGCCGCTTCTATGCCATGGACAGGGACCACCGCTGGGAGCG
>JANTHH010000066.1 GCA_024762485.1 Chromatiales bacterium | reverse complement strand
TGCGTTCAACCCGATGCCCACGGTCCAGCCTTCGAGCAGCGTGAGCTTTTTCATCGGCACCATGATCAGGGTGCCGAGCAGTTTTCCGACAAAGGCAGCGAGGAATAGCAGGATGGCCAGTTCCGGCTCATGCAGCATGCCGCCGAGATCCACGCTGAGGCCCACCCAGAAGAAGAACACCGGGCCGAAGAAGCCATAGGTGAGGATGCGCACCGCCTGAGTGGCCTGTTCCCCCGTTGCACCCAGGCGGTTGTGCAGGGGGCGCATCACCACCCCGGCGGTGATGGCACCCACCACCATGCCCAGGCCACTGTGCTCGGAGAAGCCACCGAGGCCGAGCAACACCAGCATCGACAGCATCAACAGGTTGCGTGGTCGCCGCGGCAGCCAACGGCCGAGCCAAGGCACGAGCCAGCGGTAGCCGAGCCAGGTGGCGAGCAGGAACACGGCGATCGAAAGACCGATGCCGAGCAGTTCGTTCTCTACCACCCCGGCAAGGGCGCCCTGGGCCACCCGTTCGCCGATCCACACCGAGACGAAGGCCACCAGGAAGACCTCGATGACGTCGTCGAGCACCCCGGCGCCGACGATGAAGTGGCCGACCCGGGTACGGATCAGGTTGAACTCGTCGAGGATGGGCACGATGACCGCCTCGGCGGTGGGCATGCGGGTGAGGCCGATGACGAAGGCCAGCAGCCACCCGTAGCCCAGTGCCAGCATCACGAACATGCCCAGCAGAAAGGGGACCGCAGTATTCAGTATCGTCAGCCAGATGATGTCGATGCTCTGCGAGCGCATCTCTCTCATGTCGATCTGCAGCCCGATGAAGAACAGCAGGAACAGCACGCCGAGGTCGGCCAGAAAGCTGAATACTGGATAGATTTCACCTGACAGCAGCAGTGCACCCAGTGGGGTGTAGTGCAGGGCCATGGGCACCAGCAGCGCGCCGAGGATCACCGGGATACGCACCCGCGTCAGCAGCCCGCCGAGCAGGTAGGTGATGCCGAGCAGTGCGGCCAGTGCCAGCAGCAGTTCGCCGATCAGCAGCTCACTCACGGCCGCGGCCGCCGACTGCCATCAGTCCTCCATCGACGGCTCATACTTCCCCTGCCGTGCCAGGCTGTTGAGCCTTGCCCGCTTCAGCAGGGCCTGCTGGGCGGCCTCGTGGTTCTCCGGCTTGCCCATCCAGGCATGCAGCGCCGGCTGTTGCAGTGCGCGGCCGTAGGAGATGCTCAGTTGCCAGGGGGCATTGCCGCGCAGCCGGTTGATGGCGTTGAGGTTCTCGGTGGCCTCCTCCGGGCCCTGACCGCCGGAGAGGAAATTGATGCTGGGCACCGCGGCCGGCACGGTGCGTTTGAGTACCGCCAGGGTCGCCTGCGCCACCTCGTCGGCCGGGGCGCGGCGGCAGTCCTTGCCGGGCAGTACCATGTTGGGCTTGAGGATCATGTGCTCGAGACTGACGTGATGCAGGTGCAGGGCATGGAACACGCTGTGCAACACCCGTTCGGTGACCTGGGCGCAGCGGTCAATGTCATGATCACCATCCATCAGTACCTCGGGCTCGACGATGGGCACCACCCCCAGTTCCTGGCAGATGGCGGCATAGCGGGCCAGCATCTCGGCGTTGGCGCGCAGCCCCAGCGGAGTGGGGTTGGTGTGGGTGATGGCATAGACCTCGCGCCACTTGGCGAAGCGCGCGCCCTGTTGCTTGTAGCCTTCGAGCCGGTCGGCCAGGCCGTCGAGACCGCAGGTGATCAGGTCGCCGGGCGAGCCGCTGAGCGGCCCCTTGCCCTTGTCCACCTTGATGCCGGGGACGATCCGCTGCGACCAGGCGACCTCGGGCAGCGGTTTTCCGGCATCATCCTGCTGGCCCAACGTCTCCTCGAACATGATCACGCCGCTGATGTATTCGCCCAGTCCCGGGGTGTCGAGCAGCAGCGCACGATAGAAACGGCGGTTCTCCTCGGTGGACTCGACGCCGATGGCATCGAAGCGTTTCTTGATGGTGGGTGAACTCTCGTCGGCGGCGAGGATGCCGCGGGTCTCGTCGACCATGTCGTTGATGGTGGCCTGCATCTCGTCCAGTCGATCCATGTCCGCGCTCCCGGGTTGGTGTCCAGATTCCGCAAGTGAAGCAGGTTTTCCGCCGGCTGTCTTTGATGGATGACAACTGGATCGCTGTTCCTGAACGGTGCCGCTCCTGCACCGTCTCAGTGCGGCTGGCTGTTCTGCAGGTCCGAGTTCTCGATGATCTGTTCGGAGATGCGGCGGCGGCTGTAGTCGCTCTGGGCATCGAGTTCCCCCACCAGGTCCTCACGGATGGTGATGGTGAGGCGGGCCAGTTGATGGGAGATGGCATCCTCTTCGTCGTCGGCGAAGGTGTGGTCGCGTGCGGCCTGTTTGAAGACGCGGACAAACGCCTCGTATTGTTCGAGTACGGGCGGGCAGGCGACCACGGCCAGGCGGTGGCTGAGAAAACGCAGGCGCAGCAGATCGTCATCCCCGGCATGGCCGCTGAGCAGTATCTCCTCGATGCGTGCCAGCAGGTCGAAGTAGACCTCGGTCTTCAGGTCGAGGAACTTGACGTTCTCTTCCTTCTTCAGCTCCACCTCGGTCTGCTTGTTCAGCAGCATCGCGGTGATCAGCACGGTGACGATGGTGCCGAGCGCGATCAGCACGATCTCCTGGGTGAAGGGGAGATGGTCGGACAGCTTGTAGGCGATGCGCAGAAAGAAATAGCCACCGACCACAAAGAGGATGCCGAGCAGCAGATAGAACAGGTTCTCCCGCTGCAGCTTGTTCAGTCGACGCATGTGGCGTTACTCCGTGCCGTGAATGGATGGTGTTCAGGCATACAGGCCCTGTCGGCGCAGCAGGGCGAAGGTGCCCTTCTTCACGGCGTCATTGAACAGTGCCCAGGTCATCGCATAGAGCCAGATGTAGCCGGCCACCTGCCAGCCGATGGGCTCCACCCACCAGCCATAAACACAGATCAGCGTGCCGGCCAGTGCGCTCCACAGGCTGGCATGCAGCAGGATGGCGGAGGGGAAGGGCGGCTTCCACATCCAGTCCTCGGTACGGGTGACGAAGATGGTGAGGTGACCCGCCACGATCAGTTTGCAGAAGATCACCGACTGAATGAACGGCTCGGGGAAGCCCTTTTCCTGCAGGATGAAGAACAGCAGGAAGGAGCTGATCACGCCGGCGACCCCGAGCACGCTGGAGACGATGATCAGTTCCTGCATGTTCCAGCGCACCGGCTCGCGCTGCACCCGGGTGTTGTCGTAGGCGATGGCGAGGATGGGGATGTCGTTGAGCAGCGCCAGGATGACGATCATGATCGCGGTGATGGGGTAGAAGTTGAACACCACGATGGCCAAGGTCATGAACAGCAGCACGCGGATGGTCTCGGCGATGCGGTAGACCGCATAGGACTTCATCCGCTCGAAGGTGATGCGGGCCTGCTCGATGGCGTCGTTGATCACCGACAGGCCGGGTGCGGTGAGGATGATATCCGCCGCGGCGCGCGCCGCATCGGTGGCATTGGAGACGGCGAAACCGCAGTCGGCCTTCTTCAGTGCCGGCGCATCATTGACGCCGTCGCCGGTCATGCCGACGATGTGATTGGCGTGCTGCAGGTGTTCCACCAGGGCGTATTTGTCTTCCGGCACCACCTCGGCAAAGATGTCCACGCTCTCGATCATCTCCACCAGGGCCGATTCGTGGGTGTGGACGAACTCCTGCTCCAGCAGGGAGGTATCGAACAGCCGCCCGAGTTCGTCCATCACCTCCCCGGCGAAGCGTCGGGCCTCCTTGAGGGGTACCGCCTCCCCCTTGAGGCGATGGTAGATGGCGGTGGTCAGCGCCTCGGCCATGGCCAGCAACTGATTGCCGCTCTTGCCGGTGATCTGCTCGGCGCGCACCGCCCGCTTCGGCAGGCCGAGCAACTGACCGATCTCGCGGGCGATGGCGATGTTGTCGCCGGTGATCATCTTCACCCGCACCCCGTACTCGGCCATACGGGCGATCACCGCGGCCGAGTCTTCCCGTGGCGGGTCGATCAGCGGGATCAGCCCGATCAGGTCGAGCGGGCCGTTGTCGTCCTGGCGCGCCACCGCCAGGGTGCGATAGCCCTTGCTCGCCAGCAGCTCGATGCTCTGGGTGATGGCGACCGTCTCGTTGTCCGGCAGTTCGGCCATTTCCAGCAATACCTGCGCGGCGCCCTTGATGACGCGGAAGGTCTCGCCCTGGTATTCGACCCGTGCCTCGGTGCGCTTGCGCACCGGGTCGAAGGGGATGAATTCCAGCAGCTGGTGCTGTTGCCAGTCGACCCCGGGGAAGTGCTCGTCCATGTAGTGGAACAGCGGTTTTTCGATGGGGTCGTGGTTCTCGAAACGCGAGGCCAGCACCGCATACAGGAACAGCTGCTGCTCGGTGTGGCTGTCGAGCACGATGGGGTCGGCCACCTGCATCTCGTTGCGGGTCAGGGTGCCGGTCTTGTCGGAGCAGAAGATGTCGACCCCGGCCAGTTCCTCGATGGCGGTCAGGCGCGAGACGATGGCCTGGCGCCGCGCCAGGTTCATCGCCCCCACCGCCATGGTCACCGACAGCACTGCCGGCAGGGCCACCGGAATGGCGGCCACCGTCAGCACCATGGCGAAGCGCAGGATGTCCAGCAGGTCTTCGTGACGGAACAGCGCCACCAGCAGGATCAGCGCCACCAGCACGAGGGTGACGATGATCAGGAAGTTGCCGATGTTGATCACCATCTGCTGGAAGTGGCTGCGCTCCTCCAATGAGGCCTTGGCCACCAGCGAGACCACCGACTGGAAGCGGGTGTTGGCACCGGTGTTGACCACCAGGGCGGTCATCTCGCCCTGCTTGACCACGGTGTTGGCATAGGCCACCTCGCCCTGGCGGCGGGTCACCGGCAGTGATTCGCCGGTGAGCGCCGACTGGTCGATGGCCAGGTAGTCGCCGCCGAGCAGCTGCACATCGGCCGGCACCACGTCGCCGATCTTCAGCTTGACGATGTCACCGGGCACCAGTTCACGCGCCGGGATGCGCAGGTATTCGCCGTCGCGCAGTACGGTGACCTCGTAGTTGAGACGGCTCTTGAGTGCCGCCAGGGCGTTGAGGGCGCGATGCTCCTGGAGGAAATCCAATGCCGCGTTGACCAGCAGCATGATGGTGATGATGGTGAAGTCTTCCCACTTGTTGACCATCGCCGAGAGGACGGCGGCGATCTCGATCATCCACGGGATGGGTCCCCAGAAGCGGCGGAAGATGCGATGCCACAGTGGCTCCTGCTTCTCCTCGACCTCGTTGTAGCCGTATTGATCCAGCCGCTGGCGTGCCTCGCTGGCGGAGAGCCCCTGTTCGGCATCGCTTCCGAGGGTGTGCAGGTTCTCCTCGATGCCGGACTTGGCATAGTCGTCGGTCTGGCGGCTCATTGTGATCTCCCTGGCAAGGTGCTTTATCGGTCCACTATATTCTGCAACGGATGACACCCTGGTGGATGTTGTTCAAGTGACTCACATGGGGTCGGTCATTCGTATTTCACGCTCATGTCGTGCAGCTGATCACCGACGTGGGCGAGCCGGTCGGCGGCATTGGAGAGGTGGCGATAGACCTCGCGGCGTTTCATCAGATCGATGATGAAGTCCAGGCATTCACGCTGCCGGCTGGCGTCCAGCCCGGAGACCAGTTGCTGGTAGGCCTCGCCATCGAACATCTCGGCCAGTGCCTGACGATAGAGCTTTTCCACATGGCGTTCCACGCGGCGCACGTGCTCGGCCGGGTCGGCGGCCAGCTGCGGTGCGCGGTGGAAGCCGTCCAGTGCGGCGATCAGGTCACCGGCGCCTTCCTGCAGCTGGTCGACCATCTCGCGCATCCAGTGATCGCCACTGACGCCGAGGGTCTCCATCTCGCGCAGCGCGGTCTTGACGTAGTCGAACACGTGATCGACCCGCATGATCAGGCTGTGGATGTCCTCGCGGTCGATGGGCGTGATGAACGAGCGCAGCAGGGTGTCCAGGTTGCGCTGCCGCAGGCTGTGGCCCTGCTTCACGCAGTCGCGCAACCGCTGCGAGGTGGCCTCGTCGGCCGAGTCGATATAGTCATCCAGCGCCTGAAAGGCACGCACCAGACAGTCGGCCTGCTCGCCGACCATGGCATGGAAATCGGGGACGCGGGGGAAGATGCGGAACCACAGCCGCAGCAGCCAGTTGGTGTTGTCCGGGTTCACAGTCGATTCCTCAATAGCAGTTCGCAGACGGCGCCGACCAGGCCGGCGACGGGCAGGGTCACCAGCCAGGTGAAGAGTATCTCGCCGGCCTTGCCCCAGCGCACGGCCTTCGGGCGCTCCGCCGCGCCGACCCCCATGATGGCGGAGCTGACCACGTGGGTGGTGGAGGCCGGCCCGCCCACCGCGGCCGCCCCGGCGATCACTGCCGCGGCGGACAGCTGGCTGGCAAAGCCGTGCAGCGGGCGCAAACGATAGATGCCGAATCCCACCGTCTTGACGATACGCCAGCCGCCCATGGCGGTGCCCAGGGTGATGGCGCTGGCGCACAGCAGGATCACCCAGTCGGGCACGGCGAACTGCGGGATATGCCCGCCGAGCAGCAGCACCAGGGTGATGATGCCCATGCTCTTCTGTGCATCGTTGGTGCCATGGGCGAAGGCCAGCCAGGCGGCGCCGAACCATTGCAGCCGGCGCAGGGTGCGGTTGGCGGTGGGGCGCGCGCCGCGCAGCAGCAGACGCAGCAGCTTCAGGATCAGGTAACCCACCAGCAGGCCGGCAACAGGCGAGAACAGCAGCGCGGCGACGATCTTGGTCACCCCGGTCCACTCGCCGTGCTGCCACAGCTGCTGCCAGCCCCAGCTGACATGGTCGGCGCCGGCGGACACCAGCACCGCCCCCACCAGACCGCCCACCAGCGCATGGGAGGAAGAGGACGGCAGGCCACGCCACCAGGTCAGCAGATTCCAGCTGATCGCGCCCACCACCCCGGCCAGCACGATGCTGATGCCGTGGGCCTCTGGCAGGTCGTCGAGATGGACGAACTGGCCGACGGTGTCGGCCACCGCCGTACCGCCCAGCAGGGGCCCGAGAAAGGTGAAGACGCTGACCATCAGGATCGCCTGTGCCGGGGTCATCGCCTGGGTGGCGATCACCGCGCCGACCATGTTGGCGGTGTCGTGAAAGCCGTTGGTGAAGTCGAACAGCACCAGCAGGGCGATGCAGGCCAGGCTGAGGGCGAAGATCAGTTCCACGCTGTAGCGATACCGTCCGTGTCCGGTCAGCCGGCCTGTGGTGCAGGTGTGGCGAGACCGGTGGGGTTCGCTGCGGCGGGGACCTCGCGGATATGCACATCGCGCTGCGGGAAGGGGATCTCGATATTGGCCTCCTTGAGCGCATCCCAGATGGCGAGCATGACCTTGGACTTCACCGCCAGGCGGCTGCTCTGGGTGACATCGGTGTAGTACTGCACGCGGATATCCACCGAGGAGTCGTTGAAGTTGATCAGGTAGATATGCGGCGCCGGTTGCAGCATCACCTCCGGCTGCATGGTCACCGCCTCCTCCAGCACCTTCATGGCCTCGTGAGGATCGCCGGCATAGCTGACGCCGACGACCAGCACGGTGCGCACGATAGGGTCGGAGCGGGTCCAGTTGGTGAAGGCGTTGCTGATCAGGTCGGCGTTGGGGATGATCACCTCCTGGTTGTCCCAGGTCACCAGGGTGGCCGAACGGATGCCGATACGGGCGATCTCGCCCTCGTAATTCCCCACGGTGACCCAGTCGCCGGCGCGCACCGGTCGTTCCATCAGCAGGATCAGGCCGCTGATGAAGTTGTTGGCAATGTTCTGCAGGCCGAAGCCGATACCGACACCGAGTGCGCCGGCGAATACCGCCAGGCTGGTGAGGTCGATGCCCAGCAGGTTCAGCGCGATGATGAAGCCGATCAGCACGGCGGCGTACTGGGTGAACACGCCGAGGCTGTTGCGCACGCCGCGATCGGCGATGCCGGCGTAAAGCCACTCGTAGCTGAGGCGTCGTATCCAGCCGCCGGCCAGCAGCGACAGCACGATCAGGGCCAGTGAGCCGATGATATGCGCCAGGTCGATGGCCTGCTGGCCGATGGTGATGACCGGTGTCGACAACCAGTTGGCCAGCAGTTCACCGAGGGTGGACTGTCCGCCCAGGCCGTAGATGCGGGCCAGCAGCCAGGCCATGGTCACGAACAGCAGGATGCGGATCAGGTAATGCAGCGGCGTGATCACGCCGTGACTCCAGAGTGAGGCGTTTTCCTTGCGCGCCGCTACCGTTTTGCCAAGCTGGGTGGCGAGGTCGCGGACCAGCCCGCGGGTGACCAGCCAGGCAGTGATGGTGGCCAGCGTGGCCACCAGGTAATAGGCCACCAGCCAGGCCAGGTTGATGTAGCCGGCGAAGCCGGGCAGTGCGATACCGAGGACGGCCAGTGGCACCAGCATGCTGATCAGGCGCATCACCCACAGCCAGTATTCGCTGCTGCCATGCTCGCGCAGACGTGTCAGTACCAGCCGTCTCAGGCGGAATGCCAGGTAGACCACCGGCAGCAGGCTGAGCATGAACAGCCGGTCCACCAGCAGAGTGAGGCCGGGGGAGAGCAGCGCCAGGTGACCGAGCGCCACCAGCATGCCGAGCAGCGCGCTGACCACCGCGTTGCCGGCCAGCGCCCGGTAGAGCATGGGCTGACGCTCGGTTGCCGGCACCAGTTCCGACATCAGGAAACCGTGCGCCAGGTCGAGCAGCAGGCGCACGCCACTGGGCAGGCCGAGCAGCAGAATCGCCAGCTGGCTCAGCAGCGGTTCGGCGCCGAGCAGCCAGGCGGCGTTGAGCAGGCCGGCGAGCAGGCCCAGCGGCAGGCTGACCCGGCGCAGCATAAGCAAGGTGACCCAGGCGACGCGCTGGCTGTAGGTCTGCGCCGCCTGCAGGGCCGCCTGGCTGTGGCGGGTCTTGCGCCGGAACAGGAGGGCGGCGCCCAGCCAGAAGAAGAAGGCCAGGATGGACAGCCAGATCTGCTCCTCGTCGTTGTCGCGCAGACGGCCGGCCAGGCTGCCGGTCTGGTCGAGAATGACCTGGCTGAGGGTGGTGGGCAGTGCGCCGAGTTCGCTGAACATCAGCTGCCAGCTGGCCGCATCGCGGGGCAGGGGTTGGCGGCTGGTGAGGCCTTGGCTCAGCAGCCGGTGATAGGTCTCGTCCCAGGTCTTTTCCTGGGCGGCCAGTGCCCCGATGAGATCCTCGGTCTCACGCAGCTGCTTCTTCAGCTGTTGCTCCTGGTTGTCCAGCAGCTGTGAGAGCCGGCTGGCGTGGCTGGAGCTGACCTCGCCCACCTTGCGCTTCTGCTGGAGCACCTGCTGCTGTGATGTCACCAGCTGTACCTTGCGTTGCAGCAGGTCACGCAATGGGGTGAGTTCCTCCTTCAACTTGGTGATCTTTTCCAGGTCGCCACGCAGGGCCTCGATGTCTTCGCCCTGCACGGTCTTGTGCAGGCTGCGCAGGTGATCGAGCGCACTGCGGCTGGTGGCGAGCTTGAGACGTGTCCGGGTGAGGAATATGGCCGTCTCGCCATCGTCGATCTGAGCCCGCAGCCAGTCTGCCTGTTCGCTGCTGGTGTCGTTCAGCTGGCCCAACTGCTGATTGAGATCGGCGATCTTCTGGTTGAGCCGGTCGATGGTCTTGCGGGACTGTTTTTCCAGCTGCTCCAGGTCCTGCTCCAGGGCCTCGGCCTGCTGCTGCCGGTACTTTTCCTGCAGCGCGTCCAGCCAGCGCTGGGCCAGTACGACCCGCTGCTGCGCCAGGTCGGTCTTGCCGGACAGTTCCGCCAGCTGCTGCTGGGCCGCCAGCAGCTGCTCCTGCTGCTGTGCCAGGGTCTCGGCGAGCGCCTGCTTCTGCGCCGCGTCGCTGGCCTTGGCGATGCTGTCCTGCAGCTCCTGGATGCGCTGGGCGGTGCTGGTGATGCGCCGGCGCGCCGGCTCCTGCTCCAGTCGCAGCGATTCGAGCTGCAATTGTGCCGCCTTCAGGTCGAGCTCCGCCTGCTCCACCATCACCTTGGAGACGGGCTGGTCAGCCAGCGCGTCGAGTCGTTCCTGCAGCTTGGCGGCGGGGTCGTCGGCGCTGCCGGCGATGTCCTTGCCTGCTGCCGGGGAGGTGCCGCCCGGTTGATCGCCGCTTGCCGCATTGCCCGCACCGGCGGCTGCCAGCAGCAGGAGGACGAGGCCACTGATGATCTGTCGGATGGGTCTGGGCATGTCGTTGTTCGCTCGTGGGGGATCGTTGCCGGTTGAGCGTACCCCCTGCCGCCAGTAACGGACAACACCCGTCATCCACGCTGTCCCGCAAAGTTGCAAATGGCCATGGCTCATTGCAGACTGCTGCGCTCGGATTCGGGCGCCCGCCGGGGTGTCCGGTTTTTTGGTGCGGTCAACCGCAAGGCGATCGCGCCGGGCAGTGCGCACGACAAGACCATCTAATTAGGTACACGGGGGAGTTCTGTGACAACACCGGCTGATGCGGACAAGGTCGTCGCCTTGAAGGGGTACATCTCGCTCAAGCAATTGTTTGCAGCCGCCGTATTCGCTGCGGCTGCGGTCTATCTGGCCTTTATCGTGCCCTCCGTCGAGATCGCCTGGGTCAGCGCCGTGCTGCTGCTGACCATCTATCTGTTCGCCTTCGAGGTGGTCGGGGTGGATGTGGCAGCGATCACTGTCATGGTGCTGCTTGGCCTGTCGTCGCTGTTCGCACCAATGATGGGGCTGGAGACCGGCCTGGTGGACACCGCACGGCTGTTCGACGGTTTTTCCTCCAATGCGGTCATCTCCATCATCGCGGTGATGATCATCGGCGCCGGTCTCGACAAGACCGGCATCATGAGCAAGGTGGCCGGCTTCATCCTGCAGGTCGGTGGCACCACCGAAAAACGCGTCATCCCGATCATCTCGGGCACCGTGGCGATCATCTCCTCCTTTATGCAGAACGTGGGTGCGGCCGCCCTGTTCATCCCCGTTGTCAGCCGTATCTCCTCCCGTTCCGGCCTGCCCATGTCGCGGCTGCTGATGCCGATGGGCTTCTGCGCCATTCTCGGCGGCACGGTCACCATGGTGGGCTCCAGCCCGCTGATCCTGCTCAACGACCTGATACTGACCTCCAACCAGGCACTGCCTGAAGACCAGCAGATGGATATCTGGTCGCTGTTTTCCGTCACCCCGGTGGGGCTGGCGCTGGTGACCACCGGGGTCATCTATTTCATCCTGGCCGGGCGTTTCGTGCTGCCTGCAGGCGTCAAGTCCGAGGGGGCCAGCGCCAGCGACACCATGAGTTATTTCCGCGAGGTCTATGGCCTGGACTACGAGTTGTTCGAGGTGCATGTGCCGGAGGACAGCCCGCTGGTGGGTCACCTGCTGGATGATATCGAGCACCAGGAACGGATCCGTGTGATCGCGGCCAGTGCCGGTGACGATCTGCGCATCGGCCCCGGCGGACTGGCCCGCGATATCCCGATCAGTGCGGGGACGGTGCTGGGCATCCTCTCCACCCAGAAGAACCTGCTCGCCTTCGTCGAGAAGTACGGCCTGGATCTGCATCACCAGATCGAGATCTTCAGCGATGCACTGTCACCCGCCAAGTCGGGCATCGCCGAGGTGCTCATTCCGCCGGGGTCGAGCCTGATCGGCAAGAGCGCGCGCGATGTCTGGATGCGCAAGACCTATGGCATCGCCATGGTTGCGCTGCACCGTGGTGGCGAGACCCTGCGCGAGGGCGATGGCATCCGTGACCTGCCGCTGCAGGCGGGCGACACCCTGGTGGTGCACACCACCTGGGACGCCCTGGCCCGTCTCGAGAAAGACCGCAACTTCGTGGTGGTGACCACCGATTACCCCCACGAGGAAGTGCGCCCCAACAAGCTCGGGTGGGCCGGTTTCTTCTTCGCCGTGGCGCTGTCGCTGGTGCTGTTCACCGATCTCAGGTTGTCGGTGGCGCTGCTCACCGGTGCCATGGGCATGGTGCTGAGCCGGGTGCTGACCATCGACGAGGCCTACGATGCCGTGAGCTGGAAGACCGTGTTCCTGCTCGCCTCGCTGATCCCGCTGGGCCTCGCGGTGGAGACATCGGGCACGGCCAAATGGATCGCCGAGCAGGTGTTGTCGGTGGTGGGCGACATGCCGATATGGGTGATCCAGTCCTCGGTGGCGGTGCTGGCCACCTTCTTCACCCTGGTGATGTCCAACGTCGGTGCCACCGTGCTGCTGGTGCCACTGGCGGTCAACATCGCCATCGGTGTGGGGGCAAATCCTGCGGTATTCGCGCTCAC
>JANTHH010000065.1 GCA_024762485.1 Chromatiales bacterium | reverse complement strand
GATGCGGGCATCGATGGCCTGCCTGACGTGCTGTTCCGTGACCCGGGCACTGCCCGCGCGGGTGGCGAGGAAGTCGCTCTCCGCCAGCAGGCCCACCAGGTCACCGAGGTGGAGCGAGAGTTTCTCGCCGTCACCGGCGCGCCGCGCCGACCAGTCGATGAGTTCGCCGACGGCGAGCCGGTCGAAGGGGCGCAGCTTGTCGCGCCGCTGCAGTGTGGCGATCAGGCGGGCGTAGTGGTGCTCATGCCGGGGGCTGCGCGGCATGTCCTCGGCGAAGTCGGCCTGGACCTTGAACAGTGCGCTGAACTCGGGGTCGAGGGTCTTCAGCAGGTAGTAGAGAAAGCGCTCACCCACCAGCACGACCTTGACCTTCAGGTCGATAGGCTGGGGTTCGAGTGAGACGGTGCCGGTCAGCCCGATCACGTGCTCCAGCGGCTCGATCCTGATCTCCTGCCTGATCAATGCGCGCTTGAGTGCATCCCAGGCGAAATCGTGGTCGACCACCTTTTCCGCGTCCACCACCAGGTAACCACCGTTGGCGCGGTGCAGTGCGCCGGGTTTGATCAGGGTGAAGTCGGTCATCAGGGTGCCATTACGGGCGATATGCTCGATGCGCCCCATCAGATTCTGGTAGCTCGGGTTGTCCTCGGTGATCACCGGGGCGCCCTCGGTACGACGGTTGTTGATCAGCAGGTTGACCCGGTATCGGGTGAAGGCACTGTCGTCCCGCTCGGGTGATTCCTCCTCGTCGCCGCTGCGGAAGAGGGCCACGTGCTCCACGACGTCGTCACACAGCGCGTTGAAATGGTCCAGCACCCTGGGCAGGTCCTGGTAGCGTTTCTTCAGCGCCAGGATCAGCGTCTCGACGGTGAGGCGGCTGATGTCGCTGTCGAGTTCCCGGATGCGCTGGTGCATCTCGCGTTGCCACAGCGGAATCTGCCCGAGTGCATCGCGCAGTTCTTTTTTCAGACGCTCCATGTCGGCCTGCAGTGCAGTCTTCTTCTGCTCGGGCAGGGCCTCGTATTCCTCGTCGCTCAGCACCTTGTCGTCATGCATCGGCGCCAGGCTGTAGCCGGTGGGGGTCGACAGCAGTGCGATGTCCCGCTCCCGGGCCTTTTTTCCCAGGGCGGCCGCGGCGTCGTCCTCGCGCTTCTCGAATTCGTCCTGAACCTCCTGGAAGCGGCGGCGGTACTCGTCGTTCTGGAAGGCTGCCGCGATGGCGTTGATCAGGTCCTCGATCAGCTGTTCCAGGTCATTGCGCAGGGTCTGGCCCATGCCCGAGGGCAGTTCCAGGACCGCGGGCTGGTCCGGGGCGTCGAAGTTGAAGACATAGCACCAGTCGGGAGGCGCCACCTCGTCAGCGGCCCGCTGTTCCAGCAGGGTGTTGATCAGGTGATGCTTGCCGACACCGGGCGAACCCATCACGAAAAGGTTGTAGCCCTGTCGGGGCATATCGGTGCCGAATTCGAGGGCGCCCACCGCCCGTTCCTGGCCCGGCGGCAGTGGCAGGGGCTCGAGATCCTCGGTGCTGTCGAAGTCCAGGCGGTCGCGCTCGCAACGGTGAATCAGCTGGTCTGGCTGCAGGGGTGGGGGTGAGCTCACGGGTGTTCCTTGGTTTGTTGTGTGTCGGCCTGTTCAGTGCCGCCCGGCATCCCGGGCCCCGGCAATACTATAGATTGCGGGCAGGGGACTGAATGGGTGAATCTTCTGCCGGCTTGATGGCGGACAAGTCTCCCGGCGGGTGGTTGTGAACCGCCTTGCCCGGGGTGTTATCCTCAACAGTCCCGCCTCTTTTGGTTAACCGACAACCCACGTGATGCCTATGACCAGGACACTGATAAAGAACGCACGACTCGTCAACGAAGGCACCGTCAGCGAGGGTGACCTGCTGGTGGAAAACGGCCGCATAGCCCGGGTCGGCGGCGAGATCAGTGCTGCCGACGCGGAGGTGGTCGATGCCGCCGGCCAGGTGCTGATGCCGGGGATGATCGACGATCAGGTGCACTTCCGCGAACCGGGTGTGACCTACAAGGCCGACATGGCAACCGAGTCGCGGGCCGCCATCGCCGGTGGCATCACCAGCTTCATGGAGATGCCCAATACCAAGCCCCCGGCCGTGACCGTGCAGGCACTGGAGGACAAGTTCGCGCTGGCGGCGGACCGTTGCTGGGGCAACTACGCCTTCTACATGGGCACCACCAACGACAATATCGACGAGATTCGCCGTCTGGCACCAGACCAGACCTGTGGCATCAAGGTGTTCATGGGGGCATCCACCGGCAACATGCTGGTGGACGACCCGAAGATGCTGGAGCAGGTGTTCAGCGACGCCCCGATGCTGATCGCGACCCATTGCGAGGACACGCCGACCATCCTCGCCAACGAGGCACGCTACCGGGCGGAGTACGGTGACGATATCCCGGTAAAGTTCCATCCACTGATCCGCAGCGAGGAGGCCTGCTACAAGTCATCCTCGATGGCGGTGGACCTGGCGAAGCGCTTCGGCAGTCGGCTGCATGTCCTGCACCTGACCACTGCCCGTGAGCTTGAGCTGTTCGAGCCCGGCCCGCCCGACGGCAAGCGCATTACTGCCGAGGCCTGTGTGCACCACCTCTATTTCTGCGATGCCGATTATGAGACCAAGGGCAGTCTGATCAAGTGCAACCCGGCGATAAAGACCGCCGCGGACCGACAGGCCCTGCGGCAGGGGCTGGTCGAGGGGCGGCTTGACCTGATCGGTACCGATCATGCCCCCCATACCTGGGAAGAAAAGCACGCATCGAGTTATTTCAAGATCCCGGCCGGGCTGCCACTGGTGCAGCATGCGCTCGCCATGTCGCTGGAGCTGGTGCACGACGGCGTGCTGGAACTGCCGGCGCTGGTGGAGAAGACCGCCCACGCCCCGGCGCGCATGTTCGATATCGTCGAGCGGGGTTACCTGCGCGAGGGCTATTGGGCCGACCTGGTGCTGGTGGACATGGCGGCACAGGACCAGGTGCGGCGTGAGGACATCCTCTACAAATGCGGCTGGTCGCCGCTCGAAGGCGATACCCTGCGCTCCAAGGTGACGATGACCTTCGTCAACGGCGAACTCAGTTATGACCGGGGTTGTTTCGGTGCGGCGCCGCAGGGGCGGCGTCTGCAGTTTGCCCGCTGAGATCCCCCGGGTGGCGACCTGCATGAAGGCCCTGTTGTTCATCTCTGCCGACATCCGGTGGCTAAGGAATCCCGCTCAACGGCCGCAAACCTGAACAGGTTTTTTACGGGTTAACAGGTTTTCGGTGGGGGCGGTGATGCGGTTCCATGTGTTGTTCGTGATGATGCTGGTGCTCTGCGGCACGCAGCAGGCCGTATCGGCGCCGGCCAGGCAGATGGGCGGTGCGGCATGCGTGATGGCGAAATGGCAGGGCAACACGCTCGACTATGCCCTGGTCACCGGCAAGTCGCACCCGGTGGAGGCGCAGGAGGAGGCCGAGCAACTGTTGGCCCGCAAGGGTTACGACCGCTACGGCCCGAATGTCGACATCCGCCATCCCCAGGCACTGACGAATCTGCCCCATGCCTATGTCATTGTGCTCAAGAGCGACTATAAGACATCCCGTGGCAGGGATCGCAGCAGCTATGGCTGTGGTTTCAGCGCCCAGGGCTATGAAGACGCCCTTTGGGAGGCCATTCGCGACCTGCAGTCCCACGCCTGGGGCTGGAAGCCCGATCGCGACGGTTACCGGGTGATCGAAAAAACCCGTTACTGATCAGTTGCCTGGCGTATTCCACCATGTCCAGAAGGGGTGCTTCCCTGCATTTCCGGTTGCATATAAGTGTTAATGAATATTAGAATGTCCGTTTTGCCGAACGCTTGGCAAATCCTTTAACAAACAAGGGCTTGCGCGAATGCTTGATCCAACTACTCATCCAGACAGCGCCATTGGCCGCGTGGAAACGAAGAACACCACTTGCTACATGTGCGCCTGCCGCTGCGGTATCCGCGTCACCCTGCGTGATGGCGAAATCCGGCACATCGAAGGCAACCCCGAGCATCCTCTGAACAAGGGGGTGATCTGTGCCAAGGGCGCCTCCGGCATCATGAAGCAGTACTCGCCGGCACGGCTGACCAAGCCTTTGCTGCGCAAGGAGGGTGCCGAGCGGGGCAGTTCCGAGTTCGAGGAGATCTCCTGGGAACGCGCCTTCGACATCATGGAGGAACGTCTGGGCAACCTGCGGGCCACCGACCCGAAGAAGTTCGCCCTGTTCACCGGTCGCGACCAGATGCAGGCACTGACCGGCATGTTCGCCAAGCAGTACGGCACCCCGAACTACGCGGCCCACGGCGGGTTCTGCTCGGTCAATATGGCCGCCGGCATGATCTACTCCATCGGTGGCTCATTCTGGGAGTTTGGCGGCCCCGATCTGGAGCGCTCCAAGCTGTTCATCATGATCGGCACCGCGGAGGATCATCACTCCAACCCGATGAAGATGGAGCTGTCCAAGTTCAAGCGACACGGCGGCCGCTTCATCACCATCAATCCGGTGCGCACCGGTTATTCGGCCATTGCCGACGAGTGGGTGCCCATCAAGCCCGGTACTGACGGCGCGCTGTTGCTGGCCATCTGTAACGAACTGATCAGTCAGGGCCTGTTCGACCGTGACTTCCTGGTGCAGTACACCAACGCCGCCGAGCTGGTCATCCAGGATGAGGCGCGTGACGACGATGGCCTGTTCTACCGTGCCGAGATGCATGTGGAGGAGGGTTGTTTCGACCCCGAGAACAAGCTGTGGTGGGACCGCGAGCTGGACGTGGCCATGTCCACCCGCACCCCCGGTTCCGATCCCTACCTGCTGGGTGAGTTCACCCTCGACGACGGCACCAAGGTGAAACCGTCCTTCCAGCTGCTGAAGGACCGCCTGGCGGAATACACCCCCGAGTGGGCCGAAGGCATCACCGGCATCCCCGTCGAGACCATCAAGCGCCTGGCCCACGAGATGGGCGTGGTGGCCCGCGATCAGAAGATCGAGCTGCCGATCCAGTGGACCGACTGCTGGGGCAACGAGCATGACAAAGTGGTCGGCAGCCCGGTGTCCTTCCATGCCATGCGCGGCCTCGCCGCCCATTCCAACGGCTTCCATACCATCCGCGCACTGTCGGTGCTGATGACCCTGCTGGGCACCATCGACACCCCCGGAGGTTTCCGCCACAAGGCGCCGTTCCCGCGGCCCATCCCGCCATGCCCCAAGCCGCCCAAGGGCCCCGAAGCCGTGCAGCCGAACACGCCGCTGGACGGCATGCCGCTGGGCTGGCCCAAGGATCCGGACGACCTGTTCGTGGATGGCGATGGCGAGCCTGTGCGTATCGACAAGGCGTTCTCCTGGGAATACCCCCTGTCCGTGCATGGCCTGATGCAGAACGCCATCACCAATGCCTGGCGTGGCGACCCCTACAAAATCGACACCCTGATGCTGTTCATGGCCAACATGGCCTGGAACAGTTCCATGAACACCGCCAAGGTGCGGGAGATGCTGGTAGACAAGGATGAGAACGGCGATTACAAGATCCCGTTCATCATCGTTGCCGATGCCTTCCAGTCGGAGACCGTGGCCTTTGGTGATCTGGTACTGCCGGATACCACCTACCTGGAACGTCACGACACCATCTCCATGCTCGACCGGCCTATCTCCGAGTACGACGGTCCCGTGGACTCGGTGCGTATCCCGGTGGTGCCGCCCAAGGGCGACTGCAAGCCGTTCCAGGAAGTCATTGTGGAGCTGGGTTCGCGCCTCAAGCTGCCGGCCTTCACCAACGAGGACGGCAGCCGCAAGTTCCGCGATTATCCGGACCTGATCACCAACTTCGAGACCAGCCCGGGTTCCGGCATCGGCTTCCTGGCTGGTTGGCGCGGCAAGGCGGGGGAGAAATCCCTGAAGGGCGAACCGAATCCACGTCAGTGGGAGATGTACGCCAAGAACAACTGCGTGTTCCACTACGAGCTGCCATTGTCCTACCAATACATGCGCAACTGGAACAAGGGCTACCTGGAATGGGCGCGTGCCCATGGCCTGGTGCGCTATGCCGAGCCCATCAACCTGCACCTCTATTCCGAGGTGATGCAGAAGTTCCGCCTCGCGGCACAGGGCAAGCGCCCCGGCAAGCAGCCGCCCGAGCGCCTGCGCAATCGTGTCGAGCAGTTCTTCGATCCACTGCCCTTCTATCACGAGACCCTGGAGGCCCAGCAGGTGGATACCCAGGAGTATCCGCTGAATGCGCTGACCCAGCGTCCGATGGCTATGTACCACTCCTGGGACAGCCAGAACGCCTGGCTGCGCCAGATCCACACCCACAACTACCTGATGGTGAACCCGAAGCTCGGCAGGGCACAGGGCTTCGACGACGGAGATTGGGTGTGGGTGGAATCGCCCTGGGGCAAGGTCCGCTGTATGGCCCGCTACTCCGAGTCGGTCGAGCCCGGCACGGTGTGGACCTGGAATGCCATCGGCAAGGCCTCCGGCGCCTGGGCACTGGACCCGGACGCCAATGAGTCGCAGAAGGGCTTCCTGCTCAATCATCTCATCACCGAAGAGCTGCCGCCGAGCGAGGCAGGCGAGCACCTGTCCAACTCGGATCCGGTCACCGGGCAGGCCGCCTGGTTCGACGTCCGGGTCAAGGTCTACAAGGCCGAGGAAGGCGAGCCCGAGGTGAGTTTCCCGCAGTTCAAGCCACAACACACCCTGCCGGGTCAGCCGGGCAAACGGGGCAAGTGGCAGGTCTACTTCGCGGGGATGTTCAATCGCAAGAAGTCGGCCTGAGGCCGCTTGCCAAGGTGCTGACCGGCATACGCCGGTCGGTGCCACACGGTGGTCCGGCAGGGCTGGTCCACGGAATGAAATCAACAAGGTTTTAAGAGCATGACGCAACTTGCTTTGGTAATTGATCTGAATGTCTGTGTGGGCTGCCATGCCTGTGTGACCTCCTGCAAGGAGTGGAACACCTCCGGCTGGGCAGGCCCCATGGCAGACGAGGAACCCTACGGAAAGGACCCCTCTGGCACCTTCTTCAACCGCGTGCAGATGTACGAGGTGGGTGAGTTTCCCGCCACCGAGACAGTGCACTTCCCGAAGAGCTGCCTGCACTGCGAGGAGCCGCCCTGTGTGCCGGTCTGCCCGACGGGTGCCTCGTACAAGCGCGAGGACAACGGCGTGGTGCTGGTGGACTATGACAAGTGCATCGGCTGCAAGTACTGCTCCTGGTCCTGCCCCTACGGTGTGCGTGAACTGGACGAGTACCAGAAGGTGATGAAGAAGTGCACCCTGTGCATCGATCGCATCAGCGACGAGACCAAGCCCGAGGCCGAGCGCAAGCCCGCCTGCGTGCTGTCCTGTCCGACCAGCGCACGCCTGTTCGGTGATGTGCACGATCCGGATTCCGAGGTCTCGGTGGCGATCCGCGAGAACGCCGGTTACCAGCTGATGCCCGAGTGGGGCACCAAGCCGGCCAACCACTACCTGCCACGGCGCAAGACCCGCATCCAGATCTTCGAGGATGAGCTGATCCGCGCCGATAACCCGCTGAAGAAGGAAGAGGCGGTAGGTGAGATCATTGGTGACACCATCGACGACGTGGCCATGTAAGCCCGGCAACGGACTTAGGAGAATTTAGATGCATCCCGCTTTTTCCGTAATCTTTCTGACCACGCTGATCGGCGCCGCCCAGGGTCTGTTCCTGGCGCTGGTGACCGCACAGGTCTATGCCGTTGATGGCATCCTGCCGGCGCAGGAGCCCGGTTTCTATGTCCAGGGCAGTTTCATCGCCCTGGTGCTGCTGGCCCTCGGCCTGGTGGCGGCTGCCTTCCACCTGGGTAAGTTGGAATACTTCATCACCCGTGCCTGGCGTGGCATGAGTCAGTGGCGCACCTCCTGGCTGTCGCGCGAACTGATCGCCCTGCCGATCTTCATGGGTCTGGTGTTCCTCTACTTCGCCGCCCACTATGCCGGCCTGCATGAGCCGCTGTTCACCATCGGCGGCAAGCTGGCCGTCGACGCTACCCTGTTGATCGGGATCGTCGGCGCGGTGATGGCCTTCGTGCTCTATATCAGCACCGCGATGATCTATGCCAGCGTGCGTTTCATGCAGGAATGGCACAGCCCGCTGACCGTCTTCAACTACATCCTCTTCGGTCTGGCCTCGGGCTTTGTCCTGGCTGCGGCCTTCGCGGCGACCGTCGGCAGTGATCTGGTGGGCTTCTTCACCGGTTGGGCGTTGATCTTCACCATCGCCTCGGCAGTGACCCGCGGTGCCTCGCTCTACCGCAACGCGCGTATCGAGCATAAGTCGAATCTGCAGACCGCCATCGGTGTGCGCCACCCGCGGATCCGTCAGAAGTCCATGGGCTTCATGGGCGGCTCCTTCAATACCCGCGAGTTCTTCCATCATGCCAGTGACTCCGCCTACGACATGATGCGTTACGCCTTCATCGCGCTGGTGTTCGTGGTGCCGGTGATCCTGCTGCTGCTCGACGCGCCGCTGCTGGCCTTCATCGCCCAGTACATCGGCCTGTTGGCCGAGCGTTGGTACTTCTTCGCCGAGGCCAAGCACCCACAGAACCTGTATTACCAGTCCATCGCCTGAGCCATCACGGCAGGCAGTGCATGAAAGGGCGGCCAGATGGCCGCCCTTTTTTCTGTCTCGTATGGGCCGACTGCCACTACAATGCGGTCCTGGGTCCAATCCCGATCCTTGGAGAGCAGGGCATGCGACTGATCGAAATCATCGCCGATGCGGGACACAGTGACACCCTGCGCGGTATCGCTGATCAGTTTGAGGTCAATGATTACTGGTGGGGCACAGAGGCCGAGGACGGGCGCCGTTCGCTGCGCATGCTGGTGGAGGACCAGAACCGACAGGCGGTGATGGATGCCCTGCAGACCTTGCTGAGTGCCGACGAGCACAGCCGCATCGTGGTGATGCCAGTCGATGCGGTGGTGCCGCGCCCGCTGGAAGAGGAAGAGGAGGGGCAGCGGCGCAGGCAGGCGGCGACCCGTGAGGAACTCTACAGCCAGATCGAGCGCGGTGCCCGCCTGGACAGCAATTTTCTGCTGCTGACCCTGTTGTCGACGGTGGTGGCGGCGATCGGTCTGGTCGAGTCGAATGTGGCTGTGGTGGTGGGCGCGATGGTCATCGCCCCCTTGCTCGGCCCCAACATCGCGCTGGCCTTTGCGACCTCCCTGGGTGATACCGAACTGACCACCCAGGCATTGAAGAGCGGACTGGCGGGGCTCGGTCTGGCCTTTCTGCTGTCGGCGGCCATCGGCTTGCTGTGGCCAGTGGACGTTACCAGCGGAGAGATCATGAGCCGCACCGACGTGGGTCTCGATAGCGTCACCCTGGCGCTGGCCTCCGGCGCCGCGGCGGTGCTGTCGCTGAGCACTGGCCTGTCATCGGCGCTGGTCGGGGTGATGGTGGCCGTGGCGCTGCTGCCGCCCACTGCCACCCTGGGCCTGCTGCTGGGTGCCGGTCACCCGATGCTGGCCAGTGGCGCTGCACTGCTGCTGGCGGTGAACGTGGTCTGCGTCATCCTCTCGGCGAAGCTGGTGTTCCTCGCCAAGGGGGTCAAGCCGCGCACCTGGTATGAACGCGAAAAGGCACGCCAGTCGACGTGGCTGTATACCGGTGTCTGGCTGGCGTTCCTGCTTATATTGTTGGTGATTATCTACACACGGCGCCAGGTGTTTCCTTAGCGGATCTGGAGGATAATCGGCGGTCTTTCCATTATCGATCGCCTGACCTGTCATGAATCCCCCTGAACTGCTGTCGCCCGCGGGCACCCTGAAGAACATGCGCTATGCCTTCGCCTACGGCGCGGATGCGGTCTACGCGGGCATGCCGCGCTACTCGCTGCGGGTGCGCAACAATGATTTCCTCGAGGACAACCTGCGTCTGGGCATCGACGAGGCCCATGAGCTGGGCAGACGCTTCTTCGTCGCCATCAACGCCATGCCCCATGGCGCCAAGCTGAAGACCTTCGTCGACGATATCGCGCCGGTGGTGGCGATGGCGCCCGATGCCTTCATCATGGCAGACCCGGGGCTGATCATGTTGGTGCGCGAGCGCTGGCCGCAGATGCCCATCCACTTGTCGGTGCAGGCGAACACCGTCAATGCCGCAGCGGTACAGTTCTGGCGCTCGGTGGGTGTGGAGCGGGTGATCCTGTCGCGTGAGCTGTCGCTGGATGAGGTGGCGGAGATCCGCCAGGCCTGCCCCGATACCGAGCTGGAGGTGTTCGTGCATGGCGCGCTGTGCATGGCCTATTCGGGACGGTGCCTGCTGTCGGGCTATTTCAACCACCGGGACGCCAACCAGGGGACCTGCACCAACGCCTGCCGCTGGGACTACAAGCTCGGCGAGGCGCCCAGTGTGGGGGTTGATGAGCTGGTGCAGCCGCGCCACCCCAAGGCGGACGAGACCTACTATCTCGAAGAGAAGGGGCGCCCGGGCGAGTTCATGCCGGTGTTCGAGGACGAGATGGGCACCTACATCATGAACTCCAAGGACCTGCGCGCGGTGGAACATGTGCATCGTCTGGTGGAGATCGGTATCGACTGCCTGAAGATCGAGGGTCGCACCAAATCGCACTACTATACTGCGCGCACCACCCAGGTGTACCGGCGCGCCATCGACGACGCGGTGGCCGGCCGGCCATTTGATACATCCCTGATGGGGGAGCTCGAGCACCTCGCCAACCGTGGCTATACCGATGGTTTCTTCGAGCGTCACGCCTCCCAGGAGTTGCAGAACTACCGGGTTGGCGCCTCCAAGGCGGAGCGCTCCCAGTTCGTTGCCGAGATCAGCGCGGTGGATGAAAAGACGCAGATGGCCGAACTGGCGGTGAAGAACAAGTTCCGGGTCGGTGACCGTCTGGAGCTGATCAGCCCCGGAGGAAACCGGGTGTTTGAACTGGAGCAGATGGAGGATTTGAACGGCAACGCACTCGACGAGGCACCGGGCGGTGGTTGGCGGGTGCGGGTGCCGCTGCCCGGCGCCACCCCGCAGGCCCTGCTGACGCGCCTGTTCTGAGCGGGTTCTACTTGATCCAGGTGATCAGGTGGTTTTCCAGTTCGTCGGCATCGTCCTCGCAGATGGTGCGGCCGAGGATGGAATGGCCGGCGTCGAACATGCTGTGTGGATCGCCGCTCACCAGCGGGTGCCAGTCGGGCAGGTCCTTGCCCTCCGCCAGCAGCCGGTAGGCGCAGGTCGATGGCAGCCAGTAGGGATCTTCCAGTGTCTCCAGGGTGAGGGTGACGCAGTCGGGCACCAGTTTGGAGCGCTCGGGATAATTGCCGCACTGTCCTGTCTCTGTGTCGAGCAGCCGGCAGTGCACGTTGGTGAAGTGGATGTCGCGGTTGTCCGCGTCCTCGAACCGGTACAGACAGCACTTGGCACAGCCATCACACAGGGATTCCCATTCCTCGCGATTCATCTGTGCCAGGGTCTTGTCCTTCCAGAAGGGTGTTTTTTCGGTTTCCATGCGGGTCATTCTACGATTTTTTGCTTGACACGTGGTTAGACAGGCTGAACATTCACCTCAGGTTATGCACAGCGGCGATCGCCGAGGCCAAAAAGTCCAAGTTAGCCGGCAAGGCGTAAAAATTCCTCAAGGAATGGGTCGCAACCTATTGTTATATAAAGAAAATAGCTTATTGTTTAAAAAGTGAGCAATCTAACCGGGGGTCAGGCCTTTCGGGGGCTGGGGGCGAATTCAACCAGCTTACTCACAAAGTTATCCACAGATGATGTGGAAAACATGACCGGCAGATGACGACGCACCAGCGACCGCTATCTGTCCATGTCTTTGCGGCCCTTTCAGCGGCCCGGGGAGTTGTTCTTGCCAGCGGATCAAGCGACCTACGATGCGGTACTTCAGCTGCCCTGGGCGCATATGGGTATCCGTTTGGGGGGCGAGCGAATCACCACAGTGAAGTTATCCACCACGCCACTATCCGAATCGACCATCAGTGGTCCGCTGGCGCGCCATGTCGGCCGCTGTCTTATCGACTACCTGCAAGGTGGTGAATGGCCCTCGGGACTGCCACTGGCGCCGGCGGGCACGCCTTTTCAGCTGACGGTGTGGGAACGGCTGCTGGCGATACCGCCGGGAGAGACGCGGACCTATGGCGACATCGCCTCGGAGTTGGGCACCAGCCCGCGTGCGGTCGGCGGGGCCTGTCGTGCCAACCCGATTGTTTTGCTGATTCCCTGTCACAGGGTGGTGGCTGCCAGCGGTGAGGGCGGTTTCGCCGGCCAGCGGTCCGGTACCTGGCCGGCGATCAAGCATCGCCTGCTGGTGCTGGAGGGGGCCGTTGATGACTGATGCCGCACCGGTGCCG
>JANTHH010000064.1 GCA_024762485.1 Chromatiales bacterium | reverse complement strand
CCTTGGACTTGAACAGCAGGAACCAGGCGCCAACCGGACCGTAACCATCCTTGAAGCGGGTGGGTACGAAGCGGTTTTCCATCATGGTCAGCTCGGCGCCGGCCTCTGCCGCCATGGCATAGGTGGAACCGGCATTCCAGACCGGGTACCAGGCACGGCCCTGACCCTCACCCACGGAGCGCGGGCGGAACAGGTTCACACAGCCACCGGCAACCAGCAGGCAGGCCTTGAACTTGTAGACATGCAAGGTGTGTTCGCGGACGGAGAAGCCGACAGCACCGGCGATGCGGTTCTTGTCGTTCTTGTCGTTGACCAGCTTGACGATGAAGATACGCTCCTGGATGTTGTCCATGCCCAGGGCCTTCTTCGCGGCCTCGGCGACGATCCACTTGTAGGATTCGCCGTTGATCATGATCTGCCACTTTCCGGAACGCACCGGCTTTCCGCCATCCTTCAGGGGAGGCAGTCCCTTTGAACCATCGTGACGCTCGCCGTTCTCGTCGGTCTTCCAGATCGGCAGACCCCACTCCTCAAACAGGTGGACTGACTCGTCGACGTGGCGACCGAGGTCATAGGCCAGGTCATCACGGGTGATACCCATCAGGTCATTGGAGACCATGCGGGCGTAATCGGCAGGGTCCTGCTCGGTACCGATGTAAGTATTGATAGCGGACAGGCCCTGTGCCACGGCACCGGAACGGTCCATGGCGGCCTTGTCGACCAGCTTCACCTTGATGTCAACGCCTTCCTTTTTCGCGGCATCAACCCAGGGGCCGATCTCGTAAGCAGCACCACATGCGCCCATGCCACCACCGATGATGAGGATATCAACCTCTTCCTCGATGACATCTGGATTGCCAAATTCAGCCATTATTCAGTACTCCTCTAAAAATCCTTAACTGGTTGCGCTTATTTGCAGATGAGCTCGCTGGCATCACCTTCGCGATAGCCATTGCTCTGCACAAAGAAGCCCGACTGGCTGATCTTGCTGATATCAGCTTCAGGCTTACCGCCGTAAGGATCGATGGAGCCTTCAGGGGTGGTGCGGATGGGAAACTTGAAGCGCTTCATGGTGCCGTTGCGGAACTTGATGGTCCACATGATGGAATCGGTACCACGCAGCGGCTGCACGGAGGCACCCAGTGGCACGATATCGGCATAGGGGCGGGCCTCGATGGCCTGCTGCGGACAGATCTTGATGCAGGAGTAGCACTCCCAGCACTGCTCCGGCTCCTGGTTGTAGGACTTCATGGCGTGGCCGGTCTCCGAACCATCCATATCCAGTTTCATCAGGTCATGCGGGCAAATATACATGCATGCCGTCTTGTCCTGACCTTTACAGCCATCGCACTTGTCAGTACGTACGAATGTAGGCATTGATCGCTCTCCTAGAAGTTACACTGCAGTTAAATCAAGCCGCCTGGGCGGCCTTCTCGCGAGTCTGCAAGGGCCTGAGCCCCACAAAACATAAATCTTATTAATATCAGGCAGTTATCTTTCCATCTGCCGGCAGCCACCCGGGCGTCGAAGACACATCTCAGGAACCGGTGGTTATCGGGTGTGTAAAAATAAATACTCGGCAACCATTTCGCCAAACAGTTTTCGACGTGGCTGGTATAAATCGGGCTTATTTCTGATCCGGCCGCTGGAGACTAACCATTTGTTTGTGAAGGAAATAATGGGCTGACCAGGACTGCCGCCCAAGCTGCAGCCGGCGACCGCCAGCGATTAATTTGATCCAGATCATAGAAGGTAGACCATGCCCACCAAAACCCAAGTCCTTTTTCTGATGGCCCCGGGCTGCGCACATTGCCCCGGCCAGCTCTCGATCCTGTGCGAGTTGATGGAGCAGGGCCGACTCGGACGGCTCGACGTGGTGAATATCGCCGAGCATCCAGAGATCGCGGCCGAGGCGGGTACGCGCTCTGTCCCCTGGATGCGCATCGGCCCCTTCGAGCTGAGTGGCAGCCACACCGCCGAGGAGATCGCCCGGTGGGTGGACCGGGCGAACCGGGGAACGGGCATGGCGGACTATTTCAGTGAGCTGTTGTCACAAGGCGGGCTGGCGCAGGTGCAGGCGCTACTGCGTCGCGATCCTTCGCAACTTCCCGCGCTGATCGAGCTGCTGGCATCACCCGACACCCCCATCGCGGTACGCGTGGGTGTGGACGCCATCCTCGAGGATCTCGAAGGCACCCCGGAACTGCGCGCCCTGATTCCGGCATTCGGGAAACTGACCCAGGCCAGGGAACCCCAGATCCGGACCGATGCCAGCCATTATCTTGGCCTCACCCATGACCCGGCTGCCGGTCAGTATCTCCGGCCACTGCTCGAAGACAACGACCCGGACGTGCGTGAGACTGCGGAGGAAAGCCTGCTGCTGCTCCCGAACTAAGCCGTCGACGTAATTGCCCGGCAGGCCGTGAGCAGCCGCAGCAGATGGCCCAGATTGGCACCGAAATCCGCCTTGCCGACACGGGAACGGGAGCGCGCGTGAACCCATGTTATCTCCGCTGCCGGCTGCAGCCGGATCGAGACATCATCGACGAACCCCAGCAACGGCGTCTTCACCTCTGCACTGAGCTCAAGACCGTCACTGCTCACCGTCACTGCCTGCCAGCCCAGTCGCCGCATCTGCTTCAGCAGGCAGGCCCTGACGGCGTCTGGAGCGGCATTGATCCGGTATGGCCGCAATTCAGGAAAGGGGTGGTCCGGGCGTGTGGCTGCCACGTTTTCACCGAGATACACCCTCAGCCGGGCGAGCGGCCCTGGTGACTCCCACAGGGGCACCCGGTTGAGCAGGATGGCGCCCAGTGCGAGCATCAGGGGCACCGCCAACAACACCAGCAACCACTTCATCGGGACCCTCCACTGTGCGATCACCCGCCAACGACCGCCGACAATCCGGGTAAACTACGGCGTTCGCAACGAGACACACATCATGGCCCTACCCGATACCGATCAGCAAATCATCAGCGCCCATGCCGGCTTCATCTGCCAGGTGGTCGCCTTCAGTCAGAACCCGGACCATCACCGCGACCTGGAGCAGCTGCTCGAGGGTGCCAGCCGGCAGGGGTGGTCGTCGCTGGTCGGTGCACTACGCGAAATCATCCGGGGTCGACGTGACGAGGCGCTCTACCTCGGCCTGGATACGGAGGACCGCGTCATTGCCGAGGCCATCCTGCGCGGCCTGCAGAATCCAGCCACCCTGCCGGACCCGAACAAGCAGCCTGACAGCAGCCTCGCGGCCCCCGGCCTGGCACACATGATCCATGCCGCCAGTCGGGACCCGCAGGCCCTGGTGCTGCTGGGCAACATGGCGGAACAGATGCAAAAGGCAGGGGGGCCGATGGCGAGACTCGCCAGCGTCATACGCCCGCTGGTCAATGGTGAACGCGACCCAGACAAGCTGCTCAAGGGGCTGGACGCCAGGACCGAACAGGTCCTGCTCGGCATCATCGATGAACTAAAGACCCTGGATGGCCGGCAATGACCCCGCGGCTGATGCTCATCCTCGGGGCCGTGGCAGGCTTCCTCACGGTGGCCTTCGGCGCCTTTGCCGCCCATGCGTTGAAACGGATGCTCGATCCGGCATCACTGACCATCTTCCACACCGGCGTCGACTACCAGGGCATGCATGCACTGGCACTGCTCGCCTGCGGCATACTGGCCTTGCAGCAGGATCGCAGGGCGCTGCGTATCGCCGCCTGGTCCTTCGCCCTCGGCATCCTCATCTTCAGCGGCAGCCTCTACGCACTGGCCCTGAGCGGACAGCGTTGGCTCGGCGCCATCACCCCACTGGGCGGGACCGCCCTGCTGATCGGCTGGGCCAGCCTGACCCAGGCCGCGCTCGGCCTCAGGCGGCGAGCATGATGCGGTTGCGCCCGGCCTGCTTTGCCAGGTAGAGCTGCCGGTCGGCATCATTGAGCATGTCGTCCAGCGACTCGCCGAGCTCGGTGTTGACGCCGATGCTGGCGGTCACCCGCAGCGTCTCTCCGCAGACGCTGATACGGAGGTTCTCTATCACCTTGCGCAGACGTTCGAAGGCCAGGCGCGCCTCCGCGTCATCCGCCACCACACTGAGACAGACAAATTCCTCGCCACCGAAACGGGCCAGCAGGTCACTCTCACGCAGGGCGTGCTGTACCACCTCGGCCAGCTTGACCAGCACCTCGTCGCCTGCGTCATGACCATAGGTGTCATTGATGCGCTTGAAATGATCGACGTCGATCATGGCCGCGGCGAGGCTGATATTGCCGCGCCGGGCGCTGGCGTACATCTTCTCCGCCACCGAGTAGAAATAGCGCCGGTTGTAGAGCTTGGTGAGAAAATCCCGGTTGGCTGCATCCCGCGCCTCGCGGATATAGCGGATCATGTCCAGATTCTGATCCACCCGGCTGTAGAACTCCTCCACTTCGAAGGGTTTGGGGATGAAGTCACTGGCACCGTTCTTCAGCAGCGGCACCGTCACCGAGCCACTGGAGCCACCCGAGATGCCGATGATGGCCAGTTCCTCGCGCTTGCGCTTCCTGCGCATCTCCATCACCAGGGTCGCCCCGTCCATCTCCGGCATGGTGTAGTCGGTGATCACCATCACGATGGACGGGTCCCGATCGAGAATCTCCAGCGCATCCAGACCGTTCTCAGCGACCACCACGGCGTAGCCATGGCGGTTCAGCAGCGCCTCGAGGTACTGCCGGAACGCGCGCGAGTCGTCCACCACCAGGATGCGTGAGCGCCCGTAGAAACGCAGCCGCGAGACCATGGACACCACGTTGTCGATGCCCACGCCCTGCTGCTTGACCTCGTAGTCGACCACCTGGCGTTCGAACATGCGCTTGCGCACGGCTTTGTCGATGGTGCCGGTCAACACCACCACGGGGATACCCAGCGACTGGACATAATCGACAATCTCGCCCTTGGGGGCGTCCGGCAGGTTGAGATCGAGCACCGCCAGCGAGAAGCGCAGGGGATCCTGCTGCAACAACGCCCGTGCCTCCGCCAGGCTGCCGCCATGCTCGGTCACCACACCCTCGAGCTCCTCCAGGCGAGAGCAGAGCATGCCGCGGATAGCGCGACTGTCATCTATCACCAGCACCTTGTATTGCTCTTTTGTACTTGTCGGATCAGGCATGTTTTTCGAAGGCAGCGCCCTGTTGCAAGGCATATCTGGTTCAGGCTATCGGCCCCGGGGCCCCAATATTGAGCACAATCGGCCGTGGCCCGACGCTGTGCGGCAGGCATCTTTTGCCTCTCCCGGCGGTCTCAAGGATGCACACCTGACGAATACAGGGCCAGCCCTTGCTAGGATGCAGCCATGACCCAGCTGATGATTGTCGAAGACGACCACAACCTGAACCGCATTTTGAGCCTGCACTTCCAGGAACAGGGCTTCACGGTGGCGAGCGCCCCCGACTGCGCCCAGGCACTGGCAGCACTGGATACACACACCGATCTGGTGCTACTCGACCAGCAACTGCCCGATGGCAACGGCATCGACCTGCTGCCCGGCCTGCTGCAGAGGCGGCCCGATCTGGATGTCATCATGATGACCGGCCAGCACGATCTCGAACTGGCGATCCAGGCGATCCACGCCGGCGCCGCCGATTTCATCCACAAGCCGGTCTGCACCGATGACCTGCAGGCCGCTGTCGACAAGGTGCTGGCCCGACGCCGCGTTGCCACCGATCACAGCAGCGACCCCCGCGGCGCCCCACCACGGGAGCTGATCGGCCGCAGCAGTGCCATGCTGGCCGTCAGCAAGCAGATCGCACTGTGCGCGGGCAACCCGGCATCGGTGCTGATCAGCGGGGAATCCGGTACCGGCAAGGAGGTGGTGGCCAGGCTGATCCACCAGCACAGTGGCCGCAGCGGCCCCTTCATCGCCATCAATTGCGCCGCCATCGTCGACAACCTGCTGGAAAGCGAGCTGTTCGGGCACGAGAAGGGAGCCTTCACCGGTGCCGATGCGCGCAAGCCCGGCAAGTTCGAACTGGCACGCGGCGGCACCCTCTTCCTCGACGAGATCGGCGAACTCGCCGCTCCCCTGCAGGCCAAGTTGCTGCGGGTGCTGCAGGAGAAGACCTTCGAACGGGTCGGTGGCACCGAGACCCTGGATACCGATGCACGCATCATCGCCGCCACCCACCGTGATCTGTTCGCCGAGGCAGCGGCCGGGCGCTTCCGCGAGGACCTCGCCTACCGGCTCAACGTCATCAACATCCAGATGCCGCCGCTACGCGATCGCCCCGAGGACATCCCGCTGCTGACCCAGGCCCTGCTGCAGCGCATCAGTGAGACGATGAACCTGGCGATGCCGCCGATCCAGCCGGATGCCCAGCGTCTGCTCAACCAGCACCACTGGCCCGGCAACGTGCGCGAACTGGAAAACGTGCTCACCCAGGCATTGATCGAGGCCCAGGGCGGCGCCATCACCCCCGAGCTGCTGCACTTCAAGCAGTCACCCCCGAAGAGCGGGCCGGCCGGCGATGGCCCCGTGCTGCGCAGCCTCGACGAGGTAGAGGCCGAGCACGTGCAGCGGGTGCTCGACCACACCGGCGGTCACAAGGGGCACAGCTGCGAGATCCTGGGCATCTCACGTCCGGCACTCGACCGCAAGATCGCCAAGTACGGCCTGCACCTGCATCGATCGAACGAATCGTTGTAACGAAACGTTAAACACCGCTTGGCGCTCAAAACATTAATCCAATTAAATCAACGAGATAAGATCTGGCACGCCACCTGCACTGTGATCCAGGACAGCATTCACAGGACAGGACCATGACCAGCATCACCTTTGACACCCGACTCCTTGACGAACCCCGGCAATCGGCCGGTGACGACCGCAAGGTCCGTTTCGACCAGCTGGTGGGCGTCCATCTGGACGACCTCTATCGCTACGGTTACTGGTTGGTGGGCAACCGCAGCGTGGCAGAGGACCTGGTGCAGGACACCATGCTGCGTGCCTGGCGTGCACTCGACAAGCTGGAGAACCCCAAGGCGGCCAAGGGCTGGCTGATCACCATCCTGCGGCGCGAGAACGCCCGCCGTTTCGAGCGCATTCGCCCGCAGCTGAGCGAACAGCCCACCGAGACCCTGCCGGACAAGCACTGCGACTACGACACCTCCACCGAGGCCTTTGTGCTGCGCCAGGCCATCGAGGAACTGCCCGCGGACTACCGCGAGCCCCTGCTGCTGCAGGTGCTCTACGGTTATTCACAGAAAGAGATCGCCGCCGAGCTGGGCATCTCCCCCGCCGGCGTGGGTACCCGGCTGTTCCGTGCCCGCGCCAAGCTGCGCGAGCGCCTGAGCGGCAGCGAGGAACAGACGGCCTGAGTGGAGGGCAGTCGCCAGGGGCGGATCAGTCGCTTACGAGGGCCTTCTGCGCCCGTTTGCGAAACACCTTCATCTCCTTTGCCGCCTGGATGTCACCCTTGGCCTCGGCCACGGCGATGCCACGGTCAAACACCGCCACCGCCTCCGCATCACGCCCGGCTGCGGCCAAAGCCTTGCCATAGAGCTTCCAGGCCGCCGAATAATGGGGGTCCTGCTCGACCGCCTGGGCGAGATGTCTCACCGCCGCCGCGGCATCGCCGGCCTTGAGATATTCACTGCCCAGGCTGTAGCGCAACAGGGCGTTGTCCTGCCCCCTGGCCAGCATCGCCTCGAGATTTTCCATCATGTCCATGATCGGTCACCTATCGACGCCAGAAGGCCGGCGTCAGCAGCACCAGCAGGGTGAAGATCTCCAGCCGCCCCAGCAGCATGGAAAAACACAGTATCCACTTCGCCGCATCGTGGAGATCGGCATAGGTGGCGCCTGCGATGCCGCCACCGCCGTTATTGATGGTGGTGCCAACGGCGGAGAAGGCCGTCATCAGGTCGAGGCCGGTCGCCGCCAGCAGCAGGTACATCACCGTGAAGCTGGCGACGTAGAGGGCGAAGAAGCCCCACACAGCCTCCACCACCCGCGGTGAGATGGTCTTCTCGCCGACCCGCACCGGGATCTGTGCGTTCGGGTGCACCAGGCGGGTGATCTCGCGCATCCCCTGCTTCACCAGCAGCAAGACCCGGATCACCTTGATGCCGCCCGCGGTGGATCCGGCACAGCCGCCAACGAAGCTGGTGAACAGCAGCAGGATGGTGAGGAAACCCGGCCACTCGTAGAAGTTGTCGGTGGTGAAACCGGTGGTCGAGCCGATGGACAGCACCTGGAACAGGCCATGGGCGAGGGATTCATGCAGGGTCGGGAAGGTCCCGCTGAGATAAAGCCCCGCCACTGTCAGACCAACCACCATGAGGGTCAGGGCGACATAGAAGCGCAGTTCCTGGTCATGCCAGTAGCTCTTCACGTCCCGGTGGCGTAACGCCACGAAGTGCAGGGCAAAGTTTATCGTCGAGACGAAAATGAAAAAATCCGCGACATAATAGACCAGCTGGGAGTCGTAATAGCCGAAACTCTTGTCATGGGTGGAGAAGCCGCCGATCGCCACCGTCGAATAGGCGTGACCCACTGCATCGAACAGGTCCATACCCGCCACCCAGTAGGCGAGCACACAGGCCAGGGTGAGCCCGAGATAGAGATACCACAGTGCCTTGGCAGTCTCGGTGATACGCGGGGTGAGCTTGGAGTCCTTCATCGGCCCAGGGGTCTCGGCGCGGTAGAGCTGCATACCGCCGATACCGAGCATGGGCAGCACCGCCACCGCCAGCACGATGATGCCCATGCCGCCCAGCCACTGCAGCTGCTGACGGTAGTAGACGATCGAGCGCGGCAGGGTATCCAGTCCGGACAACACGCTGGCGCCGGTGGTGGTCAGTCCCGACACCGATTCGAAGATCGCATCGGTCACCGACAGGTGGGGGTGTTCGGCCAGCATGAAGGGCAGGGCACCGGTGGCCGACAGCACGGTCCAGAACATCACCACCACCATGAAGCCGTCGCGCAGCCGCAGTTCGCGTCGCACCCGGTGTACCGGCAGCCAGCTGACCAGACCGGTGGCCAGGGTGATGGCGAAGGCGGTGACGAACACCGACAGCGCGCCATCGCCATAGAGCAGCGACACCAGCATGGGCGGCAGCAGGGTGAGGCTGAACAGCATCAGCAGGATGCCGAGAATGCGCTGGACGGTGGTGAGACTCATCGACAGTCAGCTCAAAGAAAGGTCACGCCCACCTGGAACAGGCGCTCCACCTCGCCGATGCGGCGCTTGTCGGTGAGGAACAGGATGACGTGATCCTCGGGCTCGATCACCGTGTCGTGGTGGACGATGATCACCTCGTCGCCGCGGACGATGGCGCCGATGCTCGCTCCCTTGGGCAGTTTCAGGTCCTCGATGGCACGCCCCACCACCTTGGAGGTCTTGCGGTCGCCGTGGGCCACGGCCTCGATCGCCTCGGCGGCACCGCGGCGCAGTGCGTGGACCATCACCACGTCGCCGCGGCGCACATGGGTCAGCAAGGTGCCGATGGTCGCCTGCTGTGGCGAGATGGCGACATCGATGGTGCCCGACTGCACCAGGTCAACGTAGGAGGCCCGGTTGATCAGCGACATCACCTTGCGCGCGCCCAGGCGCTTCGCCAGCATGGCGGAGAGGATATTGGCCTCGTCTTCGTTGGTCACTGCACAGAATACGTCGGTGTCCTCGATATTCTCCTCGAGTAGCAGATCCTCGTCCGCCGCATCACCGTGCAGCACGATGGAATGATGCAGGCGCTCGGCGGCGTCTCGGGCGACGGCCATTTTCCGCTCGATCACCTTGACCCGGTAGTCGCGCTCCATGGCCATCGCCAGACGGCGCCCGATATTGCCGCCACCGGCGATGATCAACCGGCGGAAGGGCTTTTCGGCACGCCGCAGCTCTTTCATCACGGCCGGGATGTTGCTCGCCGCAGCAACGAAGAACACCTCGTCGTCGGCCTCGATCACCGTGCTGCCCTCGGGCTGTATGGCGTGGTCGCGGCGATAGATGGCGGCGACCCGCGCCTCGGCACCCCGCATGTGCTCGTTGAGGTGGCGCAGCTCCTTGCCCACCAGTGGCCCGCCGTAATAGGCACGCACCGCCACCAGGCGCACCCGGCCACCGGCAAAATCCAGCACCTGCAAGGCACCGGGGTGCTGGATCAGGCGCAGGATATATTCGGTGACCAGTTGCTCCGGGCTGATGATCACGTCCACCGGCAGGGCACCCTGATTGAACAGCGCGGGGTGCTTGAGGTACTCCTGCGAGCGCACCCGGGCAATCTTGGTCGGCGTATGGAACAGGGTCCAGGCACACTGGCAGGCCACCATGTTGGTCTCGTCGCTGTTGGTGACCGCCAGCATCATGTCGGCATCCACCGCACCGGCGCGATGCAGCACGTCCGGGTGGGCGCCGTGGCCCTGCACGGTGCTGATGTCGAGCCGGTCCTGCAGCTCTCGCAGCAGGTGCTCGTTCTGGTCCACCACGGTGATGTCGTTGGCCTCGCTGGCAAGGTTCTGCGCCACTGTGGTGCCCACCTGGCCGGCCCCGAGGATGATGATCTTCATGTTGTTCTTGACCCTGCCGGTTCTTTACCGGACATGTTACGCCAGTCCCGCAGCCGGGCTCAGTCTTCTGCCAGCCAGTCGCGCGGTCGCAGGAACACCTCGTACAGCCGCGCCTCCTCGGTGCCGGGATCGGGGTGCCAGTCGTAACGCCAGCTCACCTCGGGCGGCAGCGACATCAGGATGGACTCGGTACGCCCGCCGGACTGCAGACCAAAGATGGTGCCGCGGTCGTAGACCAGGTTGAACTCCACGTAGCGACCGCGACGGTAACGCTGGAAATCTTTTTCCCGTTCGCCGAAAGCGATATCGCGGCGGCGCTGCATAATCGGCAGATAGGCGGGGATGTAGCTGTCTCCGACGGCCTGCATGAAGGCGAAACTGCGTGCGAAACCCCAGTCGTTGAGGTCATCGAAAAACAGACCGCCGACACCGCGCGGCTCGTCGCGGTGCTTGAGATGGAAATAATCGTCACACCACTGCTTGTAGCGGGGGTAGACGTCCTCACCAAAGGGATCACAGGCGGCCTTGGCGGTGCGGTGCCAGTGCACCACGTCCTCCTCGAAACCGTAGTAGGGCGTCAGGTCGAAGCCGCCACCGAACCACCAGACGGGATCCTCGCCGGGTTTCTCGGCAATGAAGAAGCGCACATTGGCATGCGAGGTCGGCACGTAGGGGTTGGCCGGGTGGATCACCAGCGACACCCCCAGCGCCTGGAAGCTGCGTCCTGCCAGCTCGGGGCGGTGCGCGGTGGCCGAGGCAGGGAGACCCTCACCAAACACATGTGAGAAATTGACCCCGCCCTTTTCGATCAGCGCACCCCCTTCGAGTACACGGGTGCGGCCCCCGCCACCGCCGGGCCGGTCCCAGGCATCCTCGCGAAAACCGTCGCCGCCATCCTCGGCGGCCAGTGCGTTGCAGATACGATCCTGCAGGTCGAGCAGGGAGGCCTTGACGGCCGCGATATCAGGGGTGTCAGCCATGGGTGAGATCGTCCACGAAAATATCGCGCAACCCTAACGCTTTTCAGGCCGCACGTCAGCCGGCGCGCAGCAACTTTCCATTACGGGCATCGCGGATCTCGGTAGGCCTGCCTGCCCCGCCCACCGCGCCGGGCAGGATCATGTCGACCCCCGGGCAGCGCAGCCGTACCTGCAGTGCGGAACGTGCAGGTGGCCGACCGGCGCGGTTGGCACTGGTCGACACCAGCGGCATGGCGGCGGCACGGCAGAGTGCGGCAGCCAGCGGATGGGCGGTAACCCGCACAGCAAGGGTGGAACGCCCACCGGTCAGCCACGCCGGCACACCGGCGGCGGCCGGCAGCAACCAGGTCACCGGCCCCGGCCAGCTGGCGTGTACCGCCGCCATCTGCTCCGGCGCCAGCTCATTGATGAAAGGTCGCAACTGATCGAAGTCGGCAGCAATCAGGATCAACCCCTTGCCGGCCGGTCGCCCCTTCAGCTCCAGCAGTCGCTGTACCGCGCCACCATTGAGCGGATCGCAGCCGAGGCCGTACACCGCCTCGGTGGGGTAGGCAACGATGCCGCCTCCCTGGATCAGGGTGGCCGCGTTGTGGATCTGAAAGCGGCTGGCCATGGTGCGCTAGGAAGGCTCGACGCTGGCTGGCGGCACCTGCAGCCAGACATCGCCGTCGTGCACCCTCACCTGCAAGGGCTGCAGATGCTCGCCGACACAGGGGCCACGCAGACAGCGGCCCTCGTCGACATCGAACAGGGCACCGTGCAGGGCGCACTGGATGAAGCTGTCGCCGATGTCGAGAAACTGGTCAGGCTGCCATTCCAGCGGCGCACCGGTGTGCGGACAGTGATTACGGTAGGCCCGCAGCAGCCCGGCCTTGCGCACCACGAAGCCGCTCAGCATGCTGCCATCCAGCTCGGCTTCGAAACCCCGGCTGCCGGGCTCGGCGACCGTCGACAACGGAAACAGACGAA
>JANTHH010000063.1 GCA_024762485.1 Chromatiales bacterium | reverse complement strand
CCTGGTGCGCATGGATTTCTTCGCCGCCGACACCATCCGCCTGTTCTACGTCAACGTCGAGATGCCACCCGCCACCCCCATCGAGCAGACCCTGGCCAAGGTGCAGCAGATCGAACAAAAGGTGAAGGCACACCTCCGCGACGGCGAGGCCCGCGCGGTGGTCAGCTACAGCGGCAACATGTTCACCGAGACCGCGCCGCGGCTGGGTGAGCAGTATGGCCAGATCCTCATCGGCCTGAACCCCAAGACGCCGCAGCTGCGCACCGTGGAGGCGATGATCGAGTCCATGCGCGAGGCGGTCGTCAACACACCGGGGCCGGTACAGATCTCCTTTCTGCGCCTGACCGGCGGGCCACCCGTCGCCAAGCCCATCAGCATCAAGGTGCGGGGTGACGCCTATGCCGAGATCCGCGCCGCCGCCGACAGCCTGCGCGCCATCCTCGGCGGCATGCAAGGGGTCAAGGACATCGAGGACGATGCCAGCCGCGGCCGTTCGGAACTGGTGCTGAGCCTGGACAAGGACGCCATCAACCGTGCCGGCATCAACCCGCTGCAGGTCAACCGTGCCGTGCAACTGCTGGTGGACGGCATCGTGGTGGCCGACATGCGCGACGCCGGCGAGAAACTGGAGGTGCGGGTCAAGGGCCCCGCCACGGCGCAGGGCGACATCGCCGAGCTGCTCCACCTGCGCCTGCCCCTGGCCGACGGCGGGAGCGTGCCGCTGGCCGAACTGGTACAGCTGCAGCGACAGGAGGGACTGGGCAACATCCGCCATCACAACTTCCGCCGTGCCATCACCGTGGAGGCGGATCTGGAGCCGGCGGTCATCGACACGGTGACCGCCAACGCACGGATCCTTGCGGCCTGGCAGGGACACCGCGGCAGCTACCCCAACATCGATCTCGACTTCTCCGGCGAGCTGGACGACATCCAGGAAAGCCTGGATTCCATCGCCATCCTGTTCGTCTTCGGCGTGGGCCTGATGTACCTGATCCTGGGTACCCAGTTCAAGAGCTACTGGCAGCCCTTCATGATCCTCTCCACCCTGTTCATGGCCTTCACCGGCGTCACCTACGGGCTGCTGATCACCCGGAACCCGATGAGCCTGTACACCCTGTACGGGGTGGTGGCGCTGGCCGGCATCGCGGTGAATGCCGCCATCGTGCTGATCTCCGCCGCCAACCAGCGTCTCGATGCCGGCATGAGCGTGCTGCATGCCACCCTCTATGCGGCGCGCCGGCGGGTGATACCGATCCTGATCACCTCGCTCACCACCATCGCCGGGCTGTTCTCGCTGGCCACCGGGCTGGGCGGCAAATCGCTGATCTGGGGGCCGGTGGCCACCGCCATCGTCTGGGGCCTGGCCTTCTCCACGGTGCTGACGCTGATCGTGGTGCCGCTGCTGTATCGCCTGTTCATGGCCCGCAGCGCGCATCGGCGGCAGGCTGGTGAGCCGGCCGGGCGGCCTCTATAATCCGCCGTCCCCCTTCCAGCCGACGCGCCCCGATGACCAGAATCTCCCGCAATACCCTGCTGCTCGCCCTCCTCGCCCTGCTGGTCTACAGCGTGCTGTTCCAGGGCATGCGTGGGCTGTGGGAGAGCTCCGAGGGGCGCTACGTCAACGTCGCGCTGCAGATGATCGAGACCGGCGACTGGCTGCACCCGCAGACCCATCACGAGCACCCGCACTGGACCAAGCCGCCGGCCACCTACTGGGCCATCGCCAGCGCCCTGGAGCTGTTCGGCCACGCGGAACTGGCGCTGCGCGTGCCGGGCATCCTCGCCTTCGTGCTCACCACCCTGCTGGTCTACCTGCTGGGCCGGCTGTTCCACCCGCAACGGCCCTGGCTGCCGGCGCTGATCTACGCCACCTTCCTGTTCCCCGCCACCGCCAGCAACGTCATCACCACCGACAACCTGCTGACCTTCGCCGAGGCCCTGGCGATGACCGGTTTCGCCTATGCCTACTGGGGCGCGCCGGGCGGCTTCGGTGCCCGCTACGGCGCGCTGTTCGGCTGGTTCGGTGCCGGGCTGGGCTTTCTCATCAAGGGCCCCGCGGTGGGGCTGCCGCTGTTCGCCCTGCTGGTGTTCCACCTGCTGCGCCGCAAGCGCTTCCCGGGCATCCGTTTGCACTGGATCATCGGCTCGGTGATCGCGGTGCTGGTCGGCGGCAGCTGGTTCCTGATGCTGGCCGGCGACGACCCGGACCTGTTCGTCAACTTCATCTGGAACGAGGTGCTGCTGCGCGCCACCACCGGCAAGCACCACCGCAACTCGTCCTGGTATGGCGGGCTGCAGATCTATCTGCCGATCCTGCTCATCGGCAGCCTGCCCTGGCTGCTGCAGGCCGCACGCGGGCTGTGGCTGGCCGGCCGCAATGCCTGGCGCTCGCTGCGCGCACGGCTGCCGATGGACGACCGCGAGCTGTTCCTGCTGCTGTGGTTCCTGCTGCCGCTGCTGGTGTTCATGGTGGCCCGCTCAAGGCTGCCGCTGTACGTGCTGCCGCTGTTCGTGCCGCTGGCACTGCTCGCCGCCAACCAGGCCGAGGGGCTGCTGCAGCGCCGGCACTGGTACCTGCTGCCGTTGAGCGGCGTGCTGCTGGTGCTGGCGGTCCGGGTCATCGGCGGCCAGGTGGACAATCACCGCGACAGCCGCCAGCTGGCGGCCGAGCTGCGACAGCTCTGGCCACATCAGGTGGACGAGGTTGTCTTCGTCGACACCGAGGGCCAGCAGGGGCTGCACTTCTATCTCGGTGCCGAGGTGGAGGACATCTCGCTGGAGAAGACCGACAGGGAATTCGCCCCCGACGAGGATGTGGCCGAGGAACTGGCGGATCAGGCGCGGGACGGCGAGCAGTTGTGGCTGATCCGCACGGGCGGTGCGGGGCGCTTCGAACAGCGGCTGCGCAGCCTCAACGCGGGTTTCGAGGTGCTCGGCGATGTCCACGGGGTGCGGGACTACCGGGTCTACCGGGTCAATCAACCAGGCCCAGCGGACAGCCAGGCCCCAGGCGGGGACTGACGACCGCTAGTTCAGCCGGCCGCGCCCTTGAGTGCGGCGCGGATGATGGCCTCGGTATCCATGTCGTCGGCCAGCACCCGTTTGACCATGCGCGCCGCCTCGGCTGTGCGGTAGCCGAGCGCCTCCAGCGCGCTGACCGCATCACCCTCGGCGGAACTCGCGCTGGGGCGTACCGCCGTGGCCATGCCCGCCGGGACGGCACCGGCGGCATCGAGCTTGTCCAGCCGGTCGCGCATCTCCACGATCAGCCGCTCGGCGGTCTTCTTGCCCACCCCCGGCAGTCGGGTGAGCGCGGTGACATCGCCGGCCTGTACGCAGAGGCTGAAGTCGGCACCGCTCATGCCCGAGAGGATCGCCAGGGCCATCTTGCCACCGACGCCGTTGACCTTGAGCAGCGCGCGGAACAGCGCACGGTCGGACTCGCGCACGAAGCCGTAGAGTATCTGCGCGTCCTCGCGCACCACCATGTGGATGTGCAGGGTGACCTCGACGTCGCCCTCGGGCAGGTCGTAGAAGGTGGACATGGGGGCATCCACCTCGTAGCCGACGCCGTTGACGTCGAGCAGCAGCTGCGGCGGCTGACGCTGGATGACGCGGCCGCGCAGACGGCCGATCATGCCCGTGCCCCTGTGCGGCTGAGGGTGGCATGGCTGTGGGCATGGCACAGGGCGATGCCCAGCGCGTCGGACTCGTCCAGCCCCATCCTGCCCTGCAGACTGAGGATCAGGCGCACCATGTGCTGCACCTGTTCCTTCTCTGCCGCACCGCTGCCCACCAGGGCCTGCTTGACCTCGCGCGGGCTGTATTCGAACACCGGCAGCGACAGACTCACCGCGGCGGTGATGGCCGCGCCGCGGGCATGGCCAAGCTTGAGGGCGGAGGCGGCATTCTTGGCGACGAACACCTGCTCCACCGCCACCTGATCCGGCCGTTCGGCCTCGATCACCGCCAGGATGCCGGCGAATATCTGTCCCAGGCGGTCGTTGAAATCGTCACCGGTGGTGCGGATGCAGCCGCTGCTGCAACGGCGGCTGCGCCGACCATCGCTGTCGATCACGCCATAACCGGTGATCCTCGAACCAGGGTCGATGCCGAGGATGCGCGGCACCGGGTCAGCCTTCCAGCTCGGCCATGACCTCGGCCGGGATGTCGGCGTTGCTGAACACCTCCTGCACGTCGTCCAGGTCCTCCAGCGCGTCCACCAGACGCAGCAGCTTCTCGGCGCCGTCGCGGTCCAGCGCGGCCAGGGTGGCGGCCTCGTAGGTGACCTCGGCGCTGGCCGGGGCAAGGCCGGCATCCTCCATGGCCTGTTTCACCGCCTCGAAGTCCTCTGGGGTGGTATAGACGTCGATGGAGCCGTCGTCGTTGCTGACCACGTCCTCGGCGCCCGCCTCCAGCGCAGCCTCCATGATGGCGTCCTCGTCGGCGCCCGGCGCGTAGCTGAGGATGCCGCGACGGGTGAACAGATAGGCCACCGAGCCGTCGGTACCGAGATTGCCGCCGTGCTTGGTGAAGGCGTGGCGCACCTCGGAGGCGGTGCGGTTGCGGTTGTCGGTCATGCAGTCGACCATCACCGCCGTGCCGCCCGGTCCGTAGCCCTCGTAGCGGATTTCTTCGTAGTCCTCGCCCTCGCCGCCGCCGGCACCCTTCTTCACGGCGCGATCGATGGTGTCCTTGGGCATGTTGGCCGCCTGGGCCTTCCCCACGGCCAGACGCAGGCGGGGGTTGGATTCGAGATCGCCACCGCCCTGCTTGGCGGCGACGGTGACCTCACGGATCAGCTTGCTCCAGAGCTTGCCGCGCTTCTTGTCGTTGGCGGCCTTCTTGTGCTTGATGTTGGCCCATTTGCTGTGTCCAGCCATACATCTGTCTCCACGTTCTGATATGGCGACAGGCACCGCGGCGCCTGTACGATTCGGTGATAATTCAGGCGCGCAGTTTACCACCTGGCCAGCGGCCTGTTTAGGCCAAGGCCGACGATCAAGTTTCCGGCCGGACAGCCGATCCCCATGCCATCGCCACAGCACAGCCCGCACACCATGCCATGCAGCCGTTGACAGACAAACTCCGCGATCTCTCCCTGCCGATGCTGGCTGACACCCATGAGGCCCTGGCTGCGTTGCTGGGCAAGCACTCGCTGCGCAACCCGGAGCTGCAGCCGGTGCTGCTCAAGGATCCCGGGGCCGCCCTGGCGATCCTGCGCCAGCTCCATGCCAGCCGACCGGATGCCGCCGCCAATGTCAGCGACATGGCGCATGCAATCTCCATGCTGGGTCTCGGTGCACTGGAACAGGTGCTCGAACAGACGAGTGTTTTCACCCCGGATGACAGCAACCGCTCACGTGCGTTGATGCTGGCCTACAGCCAGGCCGCCCATGCCGCCCACTTCGCCCGTTTCCTCGCCTCCGTCCGGCAGCTCGCCAAGCCCGACGAACTGGCCACCTGCGCGCTGTTCCAGCATCTATCCACCCTGGCACTGGCGGTGCGTGATCCGGAGGCCGTGCTCCGTGCCAGCTACGTGATACAACAGGGTGTGCCGACGGAAAGCGCATTCCGCGCCGAACTGGGGGTCAGCCCGGGCCTGACCGACCAGCAGCTGGCAGCATCCTGGGGGCTCCCTGCGCTCGCCCGGGCCGCCATGGACGATCAGGACATGCTGACGCCCCGCTCCATCCCGGTGCGCCTGGCCGGCGACCTGGCCCAGGTGATGACGCTCGGTCGCTGCAGCGAGGAAAGCAATACCCTGACCGTGCTGCTGGCGAATTATCTCGACCAGGCCGCCGACCGGACCGTTGCACAGTTGCACAGCGAGGCCGCTCGTGCCGCGCGGCAACTCCACCCACTGGGTTATCCCACTGCCGCCTTCACCTGCTTATTGCTGCCGGAAGCCGTTGATGCAGACGAGGAGATGCCAGAGGAACTCATCCGCCTCTGGGCCGCCAAGGCGCGCAGACAACGCACCGCACCGGTCACTGCATCGTCACCGGCAGATGCGGTCAGGAAAGACGATAGCGTGGCACCTTCTGCCCCCGAGGGCCGCGCCAGGCCCGACCTGCAGGGTGTTCTGAAAGACACCTTGCAGCAGATGCTGACGCACACCGGGGCCGGGCGGGTGATGTTCGCCATGGTCAGTCGTGATCGTGGCCAGCTCCGCTCCCGGCTGGTGTTCACGGAGGACGGGGATGCGCAGTCGACCGCTGAGTTGCAACGATTCGCCATGCCGGTCGGCGGCAGGGACGTCTTCAGCCTGCTGTTGAAAAAGACCCAGAGCATCTGGGTCCACAGCGACAATCTGGCCCGCTACCAGGCCCACCTGCCACCTCCCCTTGACGGCCTGCCGGGCGAAGCGGGATGGCTGGCGATGTCGCTGTTCGTGCGCAACAAACCCATGGGCCTGTTCTATGCAGACACCGCTGGGAGCGGCCACTTCAGCGAGCAGGATTACCAGCGTTTCAGGCAACTTTGCCAACGGGCGACCAACGGTTTGAACAACCTCACCCGGGCTGCCTGAGCCCTCCGGTTGAAGCCCGCCTGCGGGCATGCAAGGATTGCCGCTTCGTCAGATCCTGCAGCCCGAGACCCCACTATGTCCGATGCCACCGTCACACCCACCGAGATCAACCTGCACAGCAAGTCCCGGTTGCTGGTGATCACCTTCTCGGATGGCCAGCGCTTTGAGCTGCCCTGCGAGTATCTGCGCGTGCATTCTCCCGCCGCGGAGGTCCAGGCTCGGGACATTCCCGAGGGGGGCAAGGAGCAGGTCAACATCGACCGCATCGAGCCCCAGGGAAGCTATGCGATACGCATCATCTTCGACGATGGTCACGACACCGGCATCTATTCGTGGGAGACCCTGTACGACCTGGGTGCCAATCGTGAAGCCAACTGGCAGACCTACCTGGACAGACTCGCAGCCGCCGGCCAGTCACGCAGCGAGGGGGATGAGCGCCCCCGGCGTCTGAAGGTGCTCTACTTCGCCTATCTCGCCAGCAAGCTGCGCAAGGAGTCGGAGGAGGTCGAGGTGCCGGCCGATGTGGATGATGTGCAAAGCCTGCTGGCCTGGCTACGTCGGCGAAAGGGTGAACTCGGCTACCTGCTGGCCGATGACAACGTGCGCATCACCGTCAACCGGCAGTTCAGCGAGCCCTTCACCCGGCTCGACGACGGCGACGAGGTGGCCATCGTGCCGGTATCACCGAACCCGCCGGCACCGCCGAAGAAGCACTGAACTCAGGCAGAAAGGGGCAGATAACGCGAGATCGCCTTGCGGTTGGTCCAGGAACTGGCACGCTGCATCGCCAGCGCCGCCGGCAGCCAGCGCGCCTGGCGGTGCTCGGCCGGGTTGAGACGGATGCTTCGTCGCGCAGGGAGTTCGAGCCTGAACCAGTGTTCCCGGTTGAACCGCTGCCCCGGTGCATAGCGGCTGCGCCAGGGCGGCACGATGGGGAAGCGTTCGCTATGGTGGAGATCCTCGATCGCCGGGCCGGCGCGTATGCCGGTCTCTTCATAGAGTTCGCGGATCGCAGCCTTACGCGGTGTCTCGCCCCATTCCAGCGAGCCGGTGACCGACTGCCAGAACCCCCGTGGCCGGGTGCGTTCGAGCAACAGCACCTCCCCCGCACGCGTGTATACCAGGACGAGGATTGATTCCGGGCGTTTATAGGGCCGCTCTGCTGCCACTGTCATGTTGGCCCGTCATTCTTCATCGTGCGCCCCGAGCAGCCGACATCCATCACCGGGATGTCAGGCACTGCAGCCCGGGACAGGCGCCAGCCATCGGGCCAGCCAGCCAGTTGTATGCGACCAAGTGTCAGGAACCACGCATTACCGACGATGCGTGCACCCATCCGCTGATGGGAGCGGATGGATTGCAGGTTCAGGGTGTCGATGCGGCTTGCCGAGCAGGTGATGCCCTGCTCCCGCATCCATTGGTTTGCCGTATCCCACAGAAGCAGGAAGAGTCGGCCCATGCGGAAATCCGGGGCCACGTAGACATCGAAATCCCATGCAACCCGGCCCTCCGGCAACGGGATGAAACGGCAGCGGACCTCGTCTTCGAGATAGGGTCCGTTGAGTAACCACTGACAGCCCACCGGGGCCCCCTCCTTGAATGCCACCCAACAGCGGGCACCTTGCGCGAAGCGTTCGCGGATGACCTTCGCCGGCCTTGGGAACCATTCGGTCCGGTAGGAATCCTCATCCACCTCTCGAATGTCGAAAACGGCCCGATGCCGCTCCGGCACCCGGGACCCTTCTGCGACCGGCTGGATCACAAGGTGATAGCGCTGGAAACCGATACCCAGCACACCCAGGGCCCGACGTGCGAGATAGTCGTATACCAGGTTGCCGGCAAATTCCTGCTGCAGCGACTTAAGCTTTCTCCACACGCCCTTTAAAATCCCCCGACGACACGATTGTGAAAAAGTGCAGTAGTGCGGATTCCGTTCCAGCCGCACGGGTCGACAGCTCAGAGCCGAGCATGATGCCCGGCTCTTTGGACAAGCATTCAGCCTGTCTGTTGATCCGACTGCGGCAACCGCAGCCTGATCCCCAGTTCGCGCAACTGCTCCGGGTTGACTTCGGAAGGTGCCTGGGTAAGCAGGCAGGCGGCACTCTGGGTCTTGGGGAAGGCCATCACGTCGCGGATGCTGTCTGCACCGGCCATCAGCATCACCAGCCGGTCCAGGCCGAAGGCCAGGCCGCCGTGGGGCGGGCAGCCGAAGCGCAGGGCGTCGAGCAGGAAGCCGAACTTCTCCTTGGCCTCCTCCTCGCCGATGCCCAGCAGCCCGAACACCTTCTCCTGTACCGCCTCGCGGAAGATACGGATGGAACCGCCGCCGACTTCGGTGCCGTTGAGCACCATGTCGTAGGCGCGGGACAGGCAGTTACCGGGGTCGGAATCCAGCTTCTCCAGATCCGCCTCCTTGGGGGCGGTGAAGGGATGATGCAGGGCATGCCAGCGGCCGTCGGCGTGCTCGAACATGGGGAAGTCCACCACCCACAGGGGCTTCCAGTCGCCCGCCATCAGGCCACGATCCTCGCCCAGTTTCACGCGCAGGGCACCGAGTGCCTCGTTGACCACGGTGGCCTTGTCGGCGCCGAAGAAGATCAGGTCGCCGTTCTCGGCACCGGTGCGCTGCATGATGCCGTCCACCGCGCTGTCCGGCAGGAACTTGAGGATGGGTGACTGCAGGCCGTCGCGGCCGGCGGCCACATCATTGACCTTGATGTAGGCCAGACCACGGGCACCGTAGATAGCGACGAACTTGGTGTAGTCGTCAATTTCCTTGCGCGAGAGTTCTCCGCCCCTGGGCAGGCGAAGCGCCGCCACACGGCCCTCCGGATCCTTGGCGGGACCGGCGAAGACCTTGAACTCCACCTCGTCCATCAGGTCGGCCACGTCCACCAGTTCCAGCGGGCAGCGCAGGTCGGGACGATCGGAACCGAAACGGCGCATGCCCTCTTCGTAGCTCATGCGCGGGAAGGGGTCGGGCAGATCCACGTCCAGCGTTTCCTTGAACAGCTTGCGGATCATGGCCTCGGTGAGGTTCATGATCTGTTCCTCGTCCATGAAGGACAGCTCCATGTCGAGTTGGGTGAACTCGGGCTGGCGGTCGGCGCGCAGGTCCTCGTCGCGGAAGCAGCGCACGATCTGGTAGTAGCGGTCCATGCCGGACATCATCAGCAGTTGCTTGAACAGCTGCGGCGACTGCGGCAGGGCGAAGAACTTGCCCTGGTGGGTGCGGCTGGGCACCAGATAGTCACGGGCGCCCTCGGGGGTCGCCTTGGTCAGCATCGGGGTCTCGATCTCCATGAAGCGGTTGTCATCGAGAAAGTTGCGCAGCGCGCGGGTGACCTTCGAGCGCAGGATCATGCGCTCCTGCATCAGCGGGCGGCGCAGGTCGATGTAGCGGTAGCGCAGGCGCAGTTCCTCGGAGACATCATCGTCATCCATCTGGATCGGCGGTGTGTCGGCGCGGTTGAGGATCTCCAGCTCCTTGCCGAGGACCTCGATCTCGCCGGTGGCCATGTCCGGGTTCTCGGTGCCCTCGGGGCGACGGCGCACACGGCCCTTGATACGCAGCACGAACTCGGAGCGCACCTGCTCGGCGGTGGCGAACACGTCGGGCACATCGGGATCGTAGACCACCTGCACCAGGCCCTCACGGTCGCGCAGGTCGATGAAGATCACCCCGCCGTGGTCGCGGCGACGGTGGACCCAGCCACACAGTTCAACGGTTTCATCGATGTGGGCGGCGTTCACTTCGCCGCAGTAATGGCTGCGCATGGAGAAAAATCCTGGCTGAAAAATGATCAACGGCCCCAGCGGGACCGTACAGGGACGGAAATGTTACGGACAGGCTGCGGGGGCCGCAAGGCCGGGACGCACAAAGGCCGCGACCCGCAGGGCCACGGCCTTTGTCATCACAGCAGCCGGTCTAGTCCTTGGCGGCTGGGCAGGCACCCGATGCGCAGGGCGGGGTGGCATCGCCACCGCCGCTGTCGGCGATGTTCTTCTTGCTGCCACTCTTGAAATCGGTCTCATACCAGCCACCGCCCTTGAGCCGGAAACCGGCGGCCGAGATCTGCTTCACCAGTGCCGGTTTGCCGCATTCGGGACATTCGGTGAGGGGTGCGTCGCTCATCTTCTGCATGGCCTCGAGCTCATGCCCGCAGGCCTCGCATCGGTATTCATAAAAAGGCATGCCGAGAACCTCAGTGTTAACCATTGGATCGTGGAATATTACCACGTCCTGATATGGGGGCGCAGAAAGCCCGTTTCAAGCTCAGTCGGGATCCTCGGGCCCCAGACGTTCGGCACGCAACTGCTCACCCTGACGACGGAGGATATGGCGGATCAGCAGGTCCTGATCCTGCTCGCGGAGGTGGCGGAACTCCAGGTGCAGCCGGTGGCTGTGACCCGTACTCTGCTCGGCGGCAGGCAGTGCCTCGCAGCGCACCACCTCCGCGTAAGTCACCAGCCCGGTAAAGGAGGGCAACAGCAGCATTTTCAGCTCCAGCATGGAGCCGGTCCCGATCGGCTCGGCCACATCCAGCCCCATGCCCCCGGCACTGAGATTGACCGGCACGCCGGACTGGGTGAGCAGGCTCGTATCCTGTGCCACCAGGGCCTGGGCCAACAGCTCGATCTTCTGATCCAGGGTCTTGAGGTAGATGGCCACATCCGGGTCGCGGTTCTGAATGCGCCGCATGTGCACCGCCATCTGCCCGTTCAGCGCTGTCAGGCTGGACATCAGGGTCAGCTGGTCGACCTGTCCCTCCTCCAGGCGGCGGATTCCCTCGGCCATCTCTTCAGGCGTGACCTCGCGATAGGTCAGGCGCACACAGTCATCGATACGGAAGTAGCGTCGCCGCTCATCCGCCGCCGGTTGATTTTCATTCATGATTCGGTGTTCTCCTGGCTCATTCCGGTGTCTCGCCCAGCAAGGCGGCCTCACCCCCGTCGAGATCTGTCCCCCGACGCAGTTCCAGCTCCACCCGCCGGTTCTTCGCCCGGTTGGCCGAACTGTCGTTGGGCACCAGCGGGTGGGTGTCTGCCCAGGCCTCCACCAGGATGCGGTCCTGGTCGATCTCCTTGTTGCGCAGCAGGGCATGCAGCACGGTCACCGCACGGGCAGCGGACAGTTCCCAGTTGGAGCGGAACCGGCCCGTGCGGATAGGGATGTTGTCGGTATGACCGGAGACGACGATCTTGCCGGGCTTCTGTGCCAGCACCGCACTGATGCGGTCCATGACCTTGTAGAAATCAGGCGACAGGCGGGCACTGCCCGAGCCGAAGGAGCCCTTTTCCTGGATGCGGATGGTGATCTTCTGGCCTTCCTTCTCGACGGTGACCAGGCCCTTGTCGATCTCGTCCTTCAGGGAATCCTGCAGCTCCGCCAACTGCTCCTGCAGGTCCTGCTCGATGATCTGCTGGGCCTCCGACATGATCTGCTGATCGTTCAGCTTGCCCTGGCCATCCAGCATCTCGACGTTTTCCTTTTCGACGTCGCTGGTCTCCTGGCGGATCTCAGTGATCACCGCCTGCTCGCTGACAGAGGGGCTCCATTCCTGCTTGATCACGCTGACGCCCTTGACGATCTCGTTAGCGGGGATCTCCCGCTGGACGCCGAAGGCATCCTTCATCGATTCCGCCATCTTCTTGAAGCGCACCGCATCCATGGTCGCAAAGGACAGCAGCAACACGAAGAAGCACATCAGCAGCGACATCAGATCGGCGAAGGTGGCCAGCCAGGCCGGCAGGCCCGCTTCGCACTTGGGGCAATCGTCGGCCACGCCTCAGTCCTCGGCCGGGCGCTTGCTGCTGGGCAGGTAGCTGCCGAGCAATTGGGCGAGCACCTTCGGGTTCATGCCTTCCTGGATGGCCGAGATGGTCTCCAGGATGAGCGACTTGTTGGTCTTCTCCAGCTCGGTGGCGCGTGCCAGCTTGTCTGCCATTGGCTGGGCAAAGGCGTTGGCGATCACCGC